>NZ_QTLP01000015.1:0-142955 GCF_003635405.1 Parabacteroides sp. AF39-10AC
TGCCGATTATATCAGACAATTATCCTATGAAAGGACTTTTTCAGTGCCCTCGTTTGACCACCACCTGATTTTTTCCGCCAAATTATGTTTCCACATAGATTATTCAAACCAAAAACCTCATCACAAAGTAATTTCAACTGTGCATGTTCATTATCGTCTATGGATATAAAGATGACTCCTTTATCCGACAAAAGTTGTTTAGCAATACGAAGTCTTTTATTCATAAATGACAACCATTTAGAATGACGGTATGAATCTTCACTATCCACAAACTTATCATTGTAAACAAAGTCTTTATTCCCTGTATTATATGGAGGATCTATATAGATAACATCAATATTCCCCTCATGAGTATAAGCAAGAGCTGTCAAAGCTTCAAGGTTATCTCCCTCAATAAGGATATGATTGGGGGCATCGGTATCTGTACTGATGATAGCTTTGTCTGTATCTTCGATCAGCATCGGCAACTCCTCGCGAAGACGTTCCTCCACATCTTCTGGTTTGTCTTCCCATACAAGTCCGTATTTCTTTTGCTTGCGAAGCATCTCTATCAATGCCGATTTTTCGTCATTTGTCAGCCCCTCTATTCCGCGTATCTTATTTACCAGTTCATTCTTATCCATAAGTAAATTCATTTTTCTGTTATTTGACAAGTCTTACCATCTGAATACCGCCTTCTAATGAAGAGTTCAGCAATTCTTTTACATCGACTTCCAGAACTCTGGCAATCTCAAGCAAAGTTTCCAACCCCGGCTGTGAAGTATTCGTACACCATTTTGATACCGTGGCCGGATCCTTGCCAAGTTGCTCTGCCAACCATTTGTTGGTTCGTTTCTTTTCAACGAGTACCACTTTAATTCGATTTATATCTTTCATCGTTTCCATTTTGGTGATGATTATCTCAATATATTGCAAATGTAATGAATTAGTCTCAATTAAGCATTATTCAAATAAGGTAATAAGCTATAAACATTGCGAATTACATCAATATTTATGTGAGATATTGACCTTTTTACTCTTTATCGACAATAAAAATGAGTAACTTTGCACAAACGAATAGTCATTATGAATAAACACTTGACAGAAACAGAATTTTATCATAAATCACATATAGAGATACTATCTAATCATTTTTTAGAGAATGATTGGGTTTGGCTATATAAGAAATACTATGAAAGCAGTGATGGTGTGGAAAGATATCATAAGTACGTTTCTTATTTGGCGACCCCTATAAGTGCAGCGTTTTCATTGAAAACTCCGAATACTGACATACAAGATGATGTAAGAGTAGCTTTAATGGGTGATTATACATATAGGCCCTTTGCAAAACCAGGATTCGAAAATCTTGTAACAGTACGAGATTTCAAAGTATCAAGAACTTATTATAAGGATATTAGAATCGCTGAAGAATTGATTTACTATTTTAACCTTTTTGAGAGTAAAGAAGAAAATGGTGATACCTGCTATTACAAAATTGAAAACGATACAAAAAAACTTGTATGCCTTATTAACAAATCTGATTATCCGTTTATGCACCTGTTATATTCGCAATTACTAGTCTGTCAAAGAGTTTGTCTCCAAAATACCGTCTGTTTAATTTGTAAATAAACTCGTTGAGATACAACTGTAAGTATTTCCTTTTGATTTTATGGTAGTTGCCCAGCAATGTCCGTTTTGCATTACTGATTGCGATATGCACCCATTTGAGTGTTTCCTTGGTGGTTTTGGCGTCTGATTTCTCGGTGACGTGCAATTCCACCAGATCGGAGATGTCAACGTAAGAAGTGCTTTTGTCCGAAAATACGATGGCATCATCCTCCATGCAGTCCCTGACCACGCCGTTGATTCCTTCACTTTGATGGCTATCCAGTACCCTGGCCTTGAAATAACGCACATGCTTCTCCTTTTTGCCCGTTTCGATATCTTCCAACGGGGTGCTTTCGGCCATCACCGCAACGTTCTGCTTTCCCTCGGCTCCCCGGCCACGTGTACCCTTGCCTCGCTCGATTTCCTTACTGGCCACCGAAAAGTAACCCTCATCCAGTTCTATCATCCCTTCCAGTGTATACCTTGCATCCCGGTTGCCCATCGCCCTGCGGAGTTTGTGTACCATCGCCCATACCGGTTCGTAACGCTTCAATCCTAATTGCTTCTGGAGTTCGTTGGTGGAGAATCCCTTTTTTGTGCAACTCATCAGGAACATCGTTTTGTACCACACCAGAAACGGCAGCTTGGAGCTCTCCATGATCGTACCGCTGCGCAACGAGGTGCGGAAACGGCAACCTTTGCATTCATAACTCCATTTACCCTGTAACCAATAATGGGAAGTGCCCCCGCATCGCTTGCAGACAACCCCTTCCTTATCACGCTGCTCCTTGAAATGCAAACGACAATCTTCCTCCGAACCGAAATGAGCCGTAAAACTGAATATGTTCATAATCCCTGCTTTTTGAGCGCTAATATACTAAAAATATTAGGTGTGTTTGCGGAGAATCAGATTAACAAAGATTCTGTAAAAATATTGAATCAATATCTTGTAGAATTTATGGCCGCTAAAAGAATGGATTTGATATGTTGTTGCCAGTCAGAAATTGAATTTGATTTAGGAGCTATTGATTTGCCATTCGAAATAGAATGTACAAATGGTAAATTTAAGGATATCAGCCCAAATGCTAAATCTAACTATCAAATCTGTATATCACCACACTTTGCTAAAATTCAAAGCTGGTTTAATGGTAAGATCATATTTAACCATGAATCATTGAAAAGTATTATTGAACGGATGAAGACAAGTGTCAACTATATTATAGGAACAGATGTTAATGGTGCTCCGATAGCTTCTACGGTTGCAACAGATCCTTATACTCCTGTTTTTTTTGATAAAAAAGTACAAGCGTATTATAATTATCAAGGATGCCGTATAGAAGAATTACGTATCATAAGTCCTAACTTCACCTTAAGGTGCGATAATGACCATAATGATTATGTGGTGGTGTTTTTACGTGATATTCAAGACCTTCCTTATCGCGAACAATGTATATGGAAAGGTTTTAATATTACTCCTGACGGCAGAACATTTAGCAAACTTTTTCAAAAAACGATAATTGAAGGCAAATGGAATGGTGTTGCACAGTCTATAGACTTTGTCTTTCGAGATTTGTATAAAACCTTTGTCGCTAAATGGGAGGAGAAGTATGGTTGGAAACTGTTTAAGTCATTAAATGGAATCCAGGCAGAATATTTCAATCAAATTTGTATTCTAAATAGAGATGATTATGAAGCTCTTACTGACCTTGTAAAATATTTATCACTATTGCTACAAGAAAGCCTTGATTTGGAAATGATGGAAATGATTATTCCTGCTAAAACTGAAATCAAAGAAAAAGTAGTAAATGGTGAAAAAACTAAGGAATCAACTAAAGAAAAACCCTTATCACATCTTGATAGAATTTTAGAAACACTCAATATTGAAGGCTACAATTTTATTGTATTTCTCAGGAATCTTCAATCCTTACGTTCCTATATGCTTCATCGAAATAGTAAGAAATTAGATAAAGACAAAAAAAGGGCTTTTGAGTATTTCGGCTTAAATGAAGATAAATCAAATTCCCAGTCGGTTTCAAATAATGTATTATCGCTCGGTGCAACAGCTATTTCAAATATGATAAAACAATTGTAAATACATGTGTTATTACATCAAGATCTACATCTTTCAAAATTGAATCCTTTTCTATCCGGCTTTCCCCACCCGAAAATTAAGGTATGATGTCTGTGCCGCGGTCCGCCCTCCACTCCAAGGTACGGAAGGCTGTGCCCGATCAACGGCAGTCTGCATCATACCGCTTCATGCCGGAGCTTCGACCTGTCGAAACAACCGGTATTCCGCTATATGGGCATCCTGCCTGGTTGTTGCTCCGGCACATTCCGCCTTCTGTCCGTAGCTTTTCTTTCCGGGCCGACGGCGTCGTGGGCAAACGGTGACACATTCTGCTTGTGCCGTCCGTCGTGCCTCCGGCATGTCACAGGCAGAAAGAGTCCCCATTTTGTTTGCCCGGCAGACCGTTTCTTTTACCCGCCCAAGCCGTCATTCATCACTTTTATAAACATCCCCTTATATATACGGGACAATTCTGCCTTTTATATCTGTATCGGGATTACCTTCTCTCGTCATACCTTGCCTGCCGCCGCGTAGGTTTTATCAGGTGCGAATGTAGGCTGTCGCGCCTGATTCTTCCGTTTTGAAGTGCATTTTGAAGGAAAATCTTCCTTGCCGGGCAAGAGTATTTTGCTTCAAAAAAACGTCGAATGGGCTGTACCGACATCCTTGTCATGCACCATAAAACCCCAAGGCGGTCCGGCAGAAAGGATCCGACCAGAGGGAAGAAAAAAACAAAGTCACAGGTAATGGCAGGACTAACCACCTTGCCGCAAAACATTTTCAAATTATGCTATACATTCACACTATCGGTCGCATCGGAAAGGATTGTCAGGTTATCGAGGGTACACACGGTTCGTTTATTGCTTTTGACATGGCAGTAGATGACTTCTCGCACGGAAACGCCGTTACCACATGGGTAAGGGTACGCAGCAACAAGGAAAACCATATCCGCCTCTCCGAATACCTCACCAAAGGGCGCATGGTCCTTGTCGGGGGAACATTGTCAACTTCACTGTGGAAGGACAAAAACGGCGACAGCCAGATCCAGCTCTCCATCACGGCGGATGCCCTGGAGTTCATCAATACCGGTAAACGGGAAGGTACAACCTCCGAAGCCGACGGCCAAGCCGCAGCTGCCGATAACGCACCAGTTCCTCCGGCGGACATGCCACAGGACGGGGAGGAAGACCTTCCGTTCTGACATCTTCCGGAAAACGGTCACGGATGTAGTATTTACTAATTGTAGTAATTTAGGAGATTAGTAAATCCCGGGTTACGAAAAATAGTAGATACTACATTTAGTGGCTAAGTCTTTTAGTAGAGTAGTAAATACTACGATACTAAAATATGTTATAGTAGTAAAATAGTAAATACTAATTGTAGTGAAGACTAAAAATAGTATTATCTTTGTACCAGAACATTAAGACTCTGAATCATGACAAAAATTATAGCAGTTCTGAATCATAAAGGTGGGGTCGGAAAGACAACCACTACCATAAATCTCGCTGCCGCACTGCAGCTGAAGAAAAAACGTGTGCTCCTGATCGACATGGACGGTCAGGCAAACCTCACGGAATCCTGCGGCCTGTCCATCGAGGAAGAACAGACCGTGTACGGGGCGATGAAGGGCGAATACCCTTTGCCGCTGGTCGAACTGAACAACGGCCTTGCCATCGTTCCCTCGTGCCTTGACCTGTCGGCTGCCGAATCGGAACTTATCAACGAACCTGGCCGGGAACTGATACTGAAAGGGCTGATTGCGAAGCTGCTTGACAGCCGGAAATTCGACTATATACTGATTGACTGTCCGCCATCGCTGGGACTGCTCACGCTCAATGCGCTTACCGCATCGGACTTCCTGATTATCCCGGTACAGGCACAGTTCCTCGCCATGCGCGGTATGGCAAAGATTACGAATGTGGTTAAAATCGTCAGGGAACGCCTGAATCCGGGACTGAGCATCGGAGGTATCGTGATCACCCAGTTCGACAAGCGCAAGACGCTTAACAAAAGCGTGTCCGAGCTCATCAACGATTCTTTCTGCGACAAGGTGTTCAAGACCGTCATCCGGGACAACGTGGCTCTGGCGGAAGCTCCTATCAAGGGTCTGAACATTTTCGAGTATAACAAAAACAGCAACGGGGCCAAGGATTATATGGACTTGGCGCTGGAGGTACTGAAACTAAAGTAAAAACAATATGGGCAAAAGCGATTTATTGAAAGACGGTATGAAAAGCGGCCTTGACGGGCTGCTTTCATCAACCAAAAAATCCCCGCAGAAAAAAGAAACGGTTCCGGCCAAGGCGGAAAAGGAACCGGCGGTGCATTGCAACTTCGTCATTAACAAGAGCATTCATACCAGGATGAAATACCTGGCCATCGAAAAGAACATGTCTCTCCGTGACATCGTCAACGAGGCCATGAGAGAATATCTGGAGAAGCATGAAAAATGATTGAAAATTTGAAAGACGCACTATGAGAGAAATAAATCCCAAAGAAACCACCCGTGCATACGCATTTGAGCTTTGGATGAAAGCCCCGATGCCGATGGTTACATTTTTCAAGACTTTGGATGTCAGTCGTCTGGTCAAAATCAGCAAAAAGTCAGGTATGAAATTCAATATGCTGATGTGCTGGTGCATCGGCAAGGCGGCAAGCGGTATCAAGGAATTTTATATGCTGCCTGTCGGAGACAAATTGATGCAATATGATGCCATTGCGGTTAATACCATTGTTATGAACAAGGACAATGAGGTCAGTTCATGCGATGTGCCCTTTTCTGATGATTTGCAGCTATTCAATGAAGATTATCTGAAATTGACAACGGAAGTAGCACAAAGCTGTGAGAACCACGACTTGACTGAAAGCATGGTAATAGGAACTTCCGCACTGGCCCAATATGAAATTGACGGTGCGGTAGGTATGTACAGCGGTATCTTCAACAATCCGTTTATAATATGGGGCAAGTACCGTAAGGGGTTCTTCAGGACGACACTGACGGTTTCATTCCAATTCCATCACACTCAAATGGATGGGGCACATGCTGCAAAGTTCCTGGATCGCTTGCAGCAGGAAATCAATAAATTACTTGTATAGCGATGAATATGGAAACACAAAGATTGATACTTCGTCCCTGGACAGAAAACGATGCAGAGTCTCTTTATAATTATGCCAAAGATCCTGCTATCGGCCCCATTGCCGGGTGGCCTCCTCATACATCTGTGGAAAACAGCAGAGAAATAATACGCGATATCCTTTCTGCACCCGAGACATACGCTGTAGTATTGAAAGAAACCAATGAACCGATAGGCAGTGTCGGAATTATGTTCGCTGATGGCGTACACAGTGCGGATATGCAGGATGGAGATGCAGAAATAGGATATTGGATAGGTGTTCCTTATTGGGGACAGGGACTTATACCGGAAGCCGTACAACGTTTGTTGAAGCGTTGCTTCGTCGAACTTGATGTGAAACGGGTCTGGTGTGGACATTATGACGGAAACATCAAATCCCGCAGGGTAATGGAAAAATGTGGATTCAAGTACCATCACACAGAAGAAGGAAAGACTTCTCCGTTAGGAGATATCCGTACAGAACATTTTACTTTGCTTACCAGAGAGGACTGGAAAAAACGGTAAGAGAAATATAAAAATGTCCCATGATAAGAACTACGATAAAATCATTTATACAGGCTGATTTGGAATCTGTCTGGCATTCTGTCACTTCACTTTACGACTATTCATGGCGAAGTGACATAAAGGACATAGAAGTTTCCGACGAGCGCCATTTCAGGGAGATAAGTAATGAAGGCTATGTCACCTGTTTTACTGTTACTGTTATAGAGCCTTTTCTAAAATATTCATTTCTTATGGATAATGTGAACTTTTCCGGGGAGTGGACGGGACATTTCAGACAGGCTGAAAATGGAACGGAAGTGATTTTTACAGAGTCAATTAGCCTAAAGAAATGGTGGTTATATCCTTTTGCATTGTTGTATTTGAAATTACAGCAGAAACGGTATATAGCTGACCTGAAAAGAAAATGTGAACAAGAATGAACGGATCGGCCAAGTATATAATACGCCATTTGCAAGGTAGTGAGAACCATTTGCTAAGAGAATTTCTTTACGAAGCGATTTATATCCCTGAAGGAGTCAAACCGCCCTCAAAGGACGTGGTGGATTTACCTGAACTGAAACTGTATATTGAGGACTTCGGAAAGAAAAAAGATGACTTTTGTCTGGTCGCAGACTGTGAAGGGAAAGTGGTCGGTGCAGTATGGGTACGTATTATGAATGATTACGGACATGTGGATGACAGGACCCCATCGCTCTCCATATCCCTATATAAGGAATACAGGAGTAAAGGCATAGGAAGCCATCTTATGCGTGAAATGTTTCGATTACTTGAGAGCAAAGGATATAGTCGCGTCTCTCTGTCCGTACAAAAGGCGAACTATGCCGTCCGAATGTATCTAAAACTTGGATTTAAGATCATCCATGAGACTGAAGAGGAGTTTGTCATGCTTAAAGATCTCTCACTATCCTACTAAAGACGGACAACCTCTTATATATGTCATCTTCTTCAAGAAGACATCTCCCTATTATATTATAGATTACCGGTAAATTATCGGTAATCTTTTTCTTTTATAGTTCCATAGAACATTTCTTTTATAATTCATCTTTTACCGCTTTCCGGCTTCATTCCCGCCGCACCGGCCTTGGTTTTATCAGATGCAAAGGTCTGCTGTCGCGCTTGATCCTCCGGCTTGAAGTGCATTTCCTGCAAATTCTTCCTTTCTGTGAAAGAGTAATTGGCAGGAAAAGCCGTCGTATGAAGCTGTACCGACAGCTGTAAACCGCATCCATAAAACCCCAAGGCGGTTCAAACGGGAAAAGAACCGACCAGAGGGAAATAAAAAAACAATTCAAAATTGACATCGACATGGATAAAATAAGATTGGTAGTTTACAACGAATATGCACTGGGCTATATCATGCCCCAACAACCCGACAAGGTTTGCACATTGGCAGACAGGACTACGCTCGGCGCACCGTTCCGGACAATGCTTGAACCCTATTTCATCGGAAAGAACGATACCGTAAGGCTGGCCGGCAGGAAAGACTTCGACACGTTCCGGCTATCGTTCGGGGGGTACGACAATACGCAAATGTACGAGTATGACACCAACCAACAGGAATAGCAGTAATCAGAAAATCAATGTATAACAAATCAAAATTTATGAATTATGGAAACAATGAACATTCAATCAGTAGCAGAGAAGAACATCGTATCAGTAGTTTTGGCAGATATTCAGCCGAGTAACTATAACCCACGCAAGAATTTTGATGTAGCAAGCCTTGCGGAATTGGCGGAAAGCATCCGTCAGCAGGGCGTCCTCCAGCCTATCGGGGTGCGTCCCATTGCGGAGAACCGCTTTGAAATCATATTCGGGGAACGCAGGTATCGTGCCTCACTCATGGCAGGACTGGAAGAAATTCCGGCAATCGTTCTGAATGTTTCGGACGAGACCGCCGAAGAAATGGCGGTGACGGAAAACCTGCAACGCAAGGATGTAACCCCTATCGAGGAAGCAAACGCCTATCAGAGGCTGATAGAAAGCGGACGGCACGACATTCAGTCTTTGGCCATGCAGTTCGGCAAGAACGAGACCTATATCCGCACCCGACTGAAGTTCGTCTCCCTTATCCCCGAAATAGCAGAATTGTTGGAAAAGGATGAAATCACTATCAGCGTGGCAAGCGAAATTTGCCGATATGGCGAGGACATCCAGAGAGAGGTTTTCGACAAGCACTTGAAAGAGGGTATCATGTTTGGCAGTTGGCGAGGCATGAAAGCGACCGAGGTGGCAAAGAACATCGAGCGCCACTTCACGACAGACCTTGAACGCTACAACTTTGACAAGACCCTTTGCCTGTCATGCCCCCATAATACCAACAACATGACATTGTTCTGTGAGGGAACATGCGGAAAATGCGCCAACAAAGGCTGTCTTGATGAAATGAATGCCGCATTTTTGACGGAAAAGGCAATAGAGACCATTAAGGCTTATCCTGCACTATCTCTAAGCCATGACGCATATTGCTATAATGCGGATGCGGTTAATCGCCTCAAGGAAATGGGCTATGAGGTTGTGGCACTGCAATGCAGATACAAAGACTACCCGACACTTCCCGAAGAGCCTGAAGCCGGAGAATATGATACGGAAGACGAATATAAGGAAGCTAAGGTTGAGTATGAGCAGGATATGAACGATTATATGGAAGAGGGCAAGGAACTTGTACGCAGGGCAGAAGTAGGCGAAATATCGCTCTTCGCACGGATTGGGAACGAAGACATTGTCAAATGTTATGTGGAGAATTCCATGATGAATGCCGTCAGTGGACAACAGGCAGGACAGGAACAGCTTTCCCCGATTGAAAAACTGGACAAGCAGGACAAGCGAAACAAGGAGATTGCCAGGGAAAAGACCGTGGAAGATACCAAAAAACAGATTTTGGAAGTGGATATGACCGAAACCAAGTTCGGGGCTGACGAAGAAAAGATGATTTATTTCTTCCTGCTTTCATCGTTGAGAAAGGAACACTTTGCCGCCGTTGGCATAGAGGGAGAACATTCGCCCTATCTGTCCAACGAGGACAAGACAAATATTGTGGCCAATCTTACCCCAAAGGCAAAAGCCGTCATCCGCAGGGATTTCCTGATTGAGAATTTCAAGAACGCATACGGAAGCAACGCCATAGCCGACATGTTGCTTGAATTTGCAGGAAAACACATGCCGGAAAGACTTGCCGACATCGAGAACGGACATAATGAAGTTTACGAAAAAAGACATCAGCGCATCGAAGAAAAGAAAGCCGTCCTTTTGGTGCAGGAACAGGCCAAACAGGAAGCAGAGCAGACTGAAGCCGATGCGGACAACGAAAAACAACCTCAATCCCAAGAGGTTGCTGCTTGACCATAATTCATAGTTGATTTCAGATGCAGGGCGGAGAAATCCGTCCTGCTTTTCTGTTGAGTGCCGGAGGCAGACCGGCGCCGCCTGACCTTTTTTATACACCTCCCTGTCTTTCGGCAGTCTCCGTCTGCTGAAACAGTACGGACCGGGTTCTGGCTGATTCCTACAGGCCGCACGGGCGGTCTTCCGTCATCGGCCGGCCCGGATAACCTTTATAGCCGGACCTCTTATAATACCCCGGTAGTCTCAACATTTGTTTTCAGCGAAGTTACAGCATCTTTCCGGACAAACGCAAGATCCGGGTGAATTTGGGAAACAATCTCCAATCCTGCGGATAGTATTCTTTCCCAAAATCTTGCACGAAGTCCAGACAGAGCTGTGCACGGGCGAAAAAAATTGTTTCACCTTAAATCTTCGTTATTATGAATACATTTTCTTTCCCTCAGATTTCAGTAAATTACAAGGATGCCGATGCTGCAAAACGTACCTTGGTAAACTCCTCCAGAGTGAGCTACGACATCTTCAAGGAGGCATACGATGAATGTATGCAGCATCATGAGGAATGCTGGGTGATGTTCCTCAATCAAGCCAACAGGCTTCTCGGACTCTCCTGCATATCAAAATGCGGCATCAGCCAGACCGTTGTGGATGTCCGTATCATCCTGCAGACGGCTCTTCTGGCCCATGCCTCGGGCATAATCCTCAGCCACAACCACCCGTCAGGCAACATGGTGGCCAGCTCCAGTGACAATGCCATCACAAGCAAACTCAAGAAAGCCTGCGAAATCCTTGACATCACTCTCCTTGACCATATCATCCTCTCGGATACAGGCTATCTGAGCTACGCGGACGAAGGGATGCTTTGACAGCATCTCTTTTCACGGCAAATCCCGTTATACTGCCGCCCTCATGTGCGCCAGGCGGAGACTGTTATAAAACCTTCATGCACGACGGCAGCCCTGGGCTGCTGTAAGCACTCCGGTCCGGATCTGTGGCTGATGACGGAATCCGGCACGGGCCGTATTCTGCCATCGGCCGCTCCGGGAACCTTTATAGCGGCACCTGTTTTAACGCCGTCCGTCATAAGCCCCCGCCACCACCCTTATCCCTTTCTATTTTCCCTCTTGTATTGACATGAGAGTCATTTCTTCTTTCGTCGTCCTTCCCGTCGCCGCGTGGACTTTACTGGTGCGAATGTAGGCGGTCGAGCCTGTTCCCTCCGTTTTGAAGTGCATTTCCTGCAAATTCTTCCTTTCTCTGAAAGAGTAATTGGCAGGAAAAAACATCGGGAGAGGCTTTGACGACCGTCTATCGATGCACCGTAAATCCCGAAGCGGCTCCTCCGAAAAGGAGGCCGAACAGAGGGAAGAAAAACAAAATCGTTAAATATCAGAATTATGGACAAGGACATCAAAGAAAGCAGAGAGTACCGTCTCGCTAAAGACTGGGAAATGGCAGTCAACAATTACAGTTTCAATCCGGCTCGATTTGCAGCAGCAATACCGACCATGCACCCGACACTGCAGCAAAGCCTGTATAGGTTGATTAAAGAGTGCATCAAGGTTATGGCGGATGACAGCCGCAGGTACGACGAACGCAATATGGCTTCGCACGAGGAAGCGAAATGTATCATGGAGTACCTGAAAGAACACGGGAGAAACATACCATTAAAGTGATAGACCGATGAAAAAGAAAGAGGTGGAATTTGCCGGCAGAACTTATTCTTGCCGTGTGGTGAAATCAAATGAAGGTGAAGAACTCCTTATCGGCTCAACAGGTTTGCTTGACGCACTCCAGCCCGGTAGTTTCGACAGCGAGAACGAGGGCTTTGCGAGTAAGGAGGCTGAGAAATTATACGATGAGATTTTTTTCTTCACCGATGCCGGAAGTCTTGAGCTGCCGGATGACGAGCTGGTTGAGATGCTGAAAGAAGACAACCCGGAATGGTTTGAATAAAATGAATATATAAATCTATTAAAAATCAAGATTATGGATAAAGAGTATGTAATGAGAGTGGCTGCGACAATTCGCGAACAGCTGGTAACGATGACCGACACGCCGGTCCTTATGTCATGGGGCATCGGGGAGTTTATGGCAACAGTATTCAATGACCTGCCGGGACTGAAATTCCATGTAAACGGAAGACTCTTCCAAGGGGAAGTGCTGATCTGTCTGAACGGCTCGGACTATTATGAAGTATATCTCCGGAACGGGACAGACATAGAGTGCCTCAGTGACGAAGTCTGCTTCGATGAACTGGGAGAACTGATAGACCGCCATATTGAAAGCGGAACTGACAAAGAGGAATATGCACGCTTCTGTGAACAGGCAGCCATGTCATTCGGATTTGGCAATTGAGGAAGTACTGTACTTATAGGCTAACCCCGAAGGCTCGCATCTGAACCTCCGGGGTTATTGCTGTGTTATGGATGTGTTTTGTCCTTGTCTGTATCTTGATTCTCACACCGGTTCCCTTGTTTGTCAATGTAGTACCAGTCATCACTTTCCCAATACCAGTGCTCGCTGCCGGAGCCTGCCACCTCTTTCCGTTCCCCCGAATCGGTGACTTTCGCCTTGCCACCCTCGAATGGATAGCCGAAGGCAAAACGAGGACGGATGACGGTCTTGCCTGTCTCGTCTGCGTAACCGATACGCCCTTTCCGGTCCACTATGCGGTACAGTCCTTCACTTACATAGTCGTCTCCGTTGTCATATTGAAACGCTGCATAATGTCTTGCACTGCCGCAACTGCACAGCAGCAATACGGCACTCAGATAAATGATAATCTTGTTCATGATGCGGGTTGTTTTCATTTGATAATCTGTATTTGTTAATGTCAAGGCAGCAGGAACTGCATGTTGAAACGGCAGAACAGCATCCTTCTTTCCCTGATTATATTCATGTCTTCTTTTCTCCATATTCCATTCAATGATACCAAGTAAAAAGCCAGAAGATTAAACACAAATCAATCAGCCACAGACCAAGCGGCAATAGTAACTGAAGCCAGAAATATTTTTTATCCTTTTTTTTCAGGATATCGGCGGTAATAGGCTTGTTCTCTCGCTTTTGTGAAATATTTCTTTTCTATCCTGGAAAATTGACGGAAATACACCGAAAGATTCTCCCTTCTTTTTTACTCTTCAAAAAGCAGCAGATATTCCACCTTCCTTCTCCGCTCGATGCTCGGAACTACCTTGCCTTTATAGCAGCGGAAGGAAATGTACTCCTTGTAAATATCCCTGTTTCCGGCTTCCAGTTTTTGTATCAGCTTGCTTTTGGGAAAGTCTTTGCTACCTAAAAGCCGGTACGGGCCTACCTGGTAGGCAAGACACGAGAGCAACGTAGAATCACGCCCGAATCTGCTGAACAGACGGCAAAGTTTCATCATGTCCGCTCGCAGGATGGAGTCTCCCTGAGCTTTTGTGATGTCGTTGGTAAAACTCTCTCCGGGAAGAACCTTATGACCCCATCCCACATAGGGCCAATGTTTTTTCTCACCATGCCAACCCTCATAGTATTTCGTGCATCTGATTGCCCTCTCCAGCGGTGGCAGCTTGTATATGGACAGTTGGGCAGTTCCCGTTTCTGTCCCATGCCTTTCCTTCCCATAGACTGTTGCCACTGCAGATACCAGCAGTATGATGACAAACATCCTTACGTGCTTCATTTCGCACCCCGTTTGTTCAACACATCCTTGATCATCTCCTTCACGTCCTGACCCACCTGCACGAAGTTCTTGTACAGGATGCGTTCCCGTTCCTCCCTCGATTTGAAGGTGTAGAATCTCGGCAGCGGCACATACGCGGCTTCCTCTTTCTTTATCTCTCCCATATCGAAGTCCGTCTTGCAGAAAAACTTTGTGGTCTTGAACTCTTCCGACTCCTGAATGTTCATCGAGCCGCCTACGCCGGTCTTGGTTTTCACGAAGTCCCTCGCTGTCTGCCCGCATATCCATCCCGTTGCCATATCGGAAATCTTTGATGCCGGCACCAGACTGTCCATGTTCTCGTTCAGGTTAATGCTGGTCTTGTCACGGTCAATGGTCACGCCCTTCTTCACTTGCACGACCTTACCGAAAATGTCATTCGACAGCCATTCCAGTGTCTCTTTCGAGCGGGCCGAACCGCTGACCACGTTACCCACGGTCGTGATGATCTTCTGCATACCTACCTTGCCGTAGTCGGCCTCCAGCTGCGGCAGCTCCTGGAATCCCAAGGTCACGCTCACCTTGTTGCTTCGGGCAGTTCCTATCAGTCGGTCTATCTTGTGGAAATACAGCGTCGGCAGCTCGTCCACGATGATGCTCACCGGGATGTTCTTCCCTTGGCCTGTATTCACTCGGGTGACAAGACGGTTCAGGATAAGGGCGTTCAGCGCACCGATAATGCTCTCCATCTCCGGGTCGTTGGCGATGAGCAGGTAGCTCGGGTTCTTCGGATCGCTCACCTTCAGGTCAAAGTCATCCCCGTCACGGTGGAATATCCAGTACGATTCCTTGGTCGCCAGACGGGACGTATAGACACGCAGCGTACCGATCATACCTTCCAACTGCTCCATGGCCTTGTTCCTGAAGGCAGTCTGGAACGGCCCGAGCAGCGGTGCCACCTCGTTGTCAGTCTCCAGTACCTCAAAGATGGTCTGATAACTTTCGTTCAGGAACGATAATATGTGCGGCATGTCCGAATACTTTCCCAGCCAGTAGGCCGGCTCCACGATGTTGCCGCCCTCTTTGTCACGCACGACTCCGGTCGGCTTCCAGAATTTGGTTTCCGGGTCCTGACGTTTCTCCGCATACAGCATGTTTCCGTCCTTGTCATACGGCTCCCGTTCGTAATTGACAAAGAAATAGATGCAGGCAGCAAGGAAGTTCACAGCGGATGTCTGGAAAAACTGGTCGCTTCCGCCGCCACCTTCCTTCTTGCCCTTCTGCAATGACTCGAGCAGGGTTTCCGCCGTCTCACTGGCTGCCGCCAGGTTGTTGATGTATTTTGCCTGAATAGGATTGACACGACGGCTGTATTCCACGTCCACGAAGTTGATCATGTTGAACTTGCACCCCTTGGGAACTCTTCCAAGTTTCTCGTTCAGCTTGTAATGGTAGTAAAGTTTCGTGGCAAGTGTCGGGAATTTATAGTCATATACAACCATGGCAAACCCCTTGGCACTGTGCTGACGGATGAACGGTTCAATGATACTGAATGTTTTACCCGAGCCGGGAGTTCCCACGACCCACGTCCCGCGGAAAGGGTTGCTGATACTGACCCATCCCTTGCGGAACTTCCCCTTGTAATAGTAGCGCATCGGGATATTCACGCTGTATTTGTTCTCCTGAATCTCTTCGCTCTGCTCGAAACTCTCGTTCTCGAAGTTGAAGCGGTCCTTCATCAGGCCCTCCTTGATGAACTTGGAGATATTGTCCAGGGCTATATGTACCAGTATCACTCCCACGAGCGAAGCCGCCATGTATAGGATACGGTTCAGCGGCAGCGTATAGAGCCGCATTTCCATCGGATGTCCGAACAGCCATACGGACAGGACAAGCAGAAGCAGTCCGCCGGTCAGGGGAAAAATCACCTGCTTGCGGGCGTTGAACTCCAGATGCTTCTTGTTCCTCGTACCGATACAGGTGATGCAGATCAGCAGTATCGTGGCTATCTTGCTGTACACGAGATGGCCGTCCTGATAGATCGTCCATCGCTTGATACGTCCGTGGATGTCAGTCAGTATGCCGCCCCACTGGTCGAATACTGCCGGGTCAATGGCATACTCGAAGAACTCCAGCAGAACCGACACATAGACGACTGCACGGAATATCTTGTAGAATCCTTGTAACTCTTTGCTTTCTTCCATTTTTTATAGCTTTTTTATTGGGTTGTGGTTCTGATCGCCTCGGATATTGTTGGACTTGATTATTTTGATTCAGACGAAAATAAATGTCATGTTTTTGCAGTAAAAAACAAGACTTTTCTTATATTTGCATCCGGAACAAAACGATTCGATTATGGTGATTACTAAACAGGTACAGGAAATACTGGACGCCACGCCTCCGGGCAAGGTGCTTACCATTGCCGATTTCAATGTGCTGCCGGAGTACCAGCCTGCGTTGGTCAAGGCACTCAGCCGTCTGGTGGCAGAAGGCTCTATCTGCAAGATTGCCAAAGGACGGTACTACAAGCCTAAACAGACGGTGTTCGGCACATTGAAGCCTCCGGTGGCAGAGGTGGTCAAGGACCTTCTGGAACGTAACGGCAAGCCAATCGGCTATATGACCGGTACGGCAGCATTTGCGCAGTTGGGGTTGACGACACAGATCACATCGGCCATTACGATAGGCACGAACAAATACCGCCGGCCTATGAAACGGGGCGAATACAGCGTGTCCTTCCTTGTACAGCCTAATGCAATCACACGGGAGAACATTCCTCTGCTGCTGATCCTTGACGCGCTCAAATTGCTCCGTGAGATTCCGGCAACATCACCTGACGATTGTGTGCGGGGCGTTGCTCGGCTGATAGCCGCTCTGTCCGAAGGCGATCTGGAGAAACTGGCGGACCTGGCCGAAAATTACCAGCCGTATGTCCGGGCATTGCTGGGTGCCATTCTGGACAGTCTTGGAGCTGACACCCGACAATTGCGTGCGACACTCAATGGGGTCACGACCTACAAACTTCCTGTCACCGCACAGGCTTTACCCACCAAATTAAAATGGAACATCGTATGAGACTACACGAGAATCAGCAACTGTTTGCCGATGCCATAGAAGCGGCTGCACGTCCGGTACAGGACGGCGGACTCGGCATCAAGAGTATCTTTATCGAGAAAGACTATTGGATCTGTCGTTCGCTGTCGCTTATGGCTACCGGAGACAAGGATAATCGTGCCATTTTCAAGGGCGGAACTTCCCTGACCAAGGCCTACGGCATCGGGGCACGTTTCTCCGAGGACATTGACGTGGCCATCGCCGAAGCATGGACACTGAGCGGAAACCAGCTAAAGAACCTCATACGCCGTACATCGAAGAATATGACAGCCGGACTGGAGGAACTGGTCATCCCCGGCATGACAAGCAAGGGATCGCATTACCACAAGGCGTTTTACACCTATCCACGGGCCATAGATACGGAACAGGTCGGAGCAATCCGGGCTGGGCAACTCCTGGTAGAAATCAACAGTTTTGCCAATCCATATCCTTTCGAGCGGCGTTCTCTCTGCAGTTTCCTGACAGAGTTCCTGCAGGCTACCGGCAACAACCGTATGATAGAGGAATACGGGATGCAGCCGTTCGAGGTCAATGTGCTTGACCGTCGCCGCACGCTGACCGAGAAATTGGTGTCACTCATCCGATGCTCGCTGGCCAATCTGTATATGCCGCAGTTGACGGCCAAAATCCGTCATTTCTACGATCTGCATCATCTGCTGAAAGATGAAGAGTGCCTCACGTATCTTCATAGCGATGCTTTCCCCGAAGATTTCAGGTCACTGCTCGAACACGACCGGCAGAGCTTTGACAAGCCCGAAGGCTGGCGTGACCGGCGACTGGAGGAGTCCCCGTTGATGACAGATCTGCCGCAGGTTTGGGGCAACTTGCAGACAGTTTACATGGGTGAACTCCCGGATTTGGCATATCGTGCCATTCCGGCCCCCTCGGATGTCGAGGAAAGCATACGTCGCTTGATGGCATTACTGCGTGAATTCGGCTCTGGTTTGTAATCGTATGTTGTCCAACAATGTCAAAGAACGCAATCGTATATCTCTGGTTTACCGGTTGATGGTTATAATCGGGCGTACCTTGTGCGCCTGTGTCTTGGGTGTTTCCTGTATGGCTCCGCTGCCCATCGAGTAAAGCCAGGCTTTTGCCGTTTCCTGTTCGGCCACTTCCGTGGATGTCCAGTACCAGCAGTCGCCGTCGGTCAGGGGCAACGGATCGCCCCCGCACTGTTCGATGACAGGATTTACCGTTTCCCGGATAGTATATAGCAGACGCATCTGTGCCACCGACGGAACGTATGCGCTCTGCCCGTAACACCAGAGGTCAAAGACCGCTTCCGCCATCGGCGAAGCCGTTTCCTTCGTTTCATATAGAGCGAATGTATTGGCATTGCCGTCATGTGCCGCGAGGTCCGCAGATGTGCCTTGGGCAATACCGAGGCTGTCGGCAAATGCCTGCGGGGTGATGTCCCACAGGTAAACCGCGTAGCCGTTTCCTTCCGCACCCTCATGCTGCCGGGTGTCGAACACGACGGCCACAGCCTTTTTCCCGGATTGCTGGTATTCCGTGTAGGACAAGGCCGTTCCGTCCTCGCACAGGACATGTCCCGGGCGGACAGCCGTGTCCGGTACGTCTATATGCGCGTCACAACCTGTCACGGCGACTGCTGCGACAAGTACCGGTACGAACCGGCTCACCTTTCTGAAAATGTTCTGTTTCATCTTTTCCCTTATTTTATCGGTAGTTTCACACCAAGGGCTACACCTACCCGAAGCAGATCCGCGCCCTTTATCATCAAATCACTCTTCGCCTGCCAGTACAGCGTCCATCCGGACCGCAGCACGTAATTGTGCTCGTAACCGAAATGCAGGCCGCCCAGGAACTTCTTCGTGTCGCTTCCTGCCGAAGCTCCTATACGCAGGTTGCCGTAATGATTGCGGCCCCGTACCACGCAAGGCTTGTATGCCACGCCAAAGCCATAGGTGCGGTAGTTGCGCCAGAAGGATTCCGGACAGATATGGCCGCACGGGCCGCATTCGGCCCACTGCAGGTAGCCGTTGGCAAAGAACTCCCACGCGTGCCGGTAGTTCATTTCATGTTCGTATGAAAACGTCACGTCCATACCGTTCCTGTAAAGCAGCCCGACCCCCAGTGAAAGACGGCCGCTGTTGCGTTGTGCGTTCGCGCTGAAGGCAAGGCACATGCAGGCAAACATCAGAATCAGAGTCTTTCTCATAATCATTCCTCCTCCAGCAGGTCAGCGTTAAACGAATCGGCAGACAACACATCCTCATAATCGATGTTCAGGCTGATATTGCGGCCGCTGATTTGCTTTTCCGTCATTTCGACAGTCAGCAGCTTGTCGTTCGGGAAGGTCATCTTCTTGATGACAAGCACATTCCTGTAGCCATGTCGGAATGTCTTTCCCGGTTCCAGTATCATCGCCGGAGTAAGCTCGATAGTCTGGGCGTTGGTGGCCTTGGCGAGTTTCTTGTCAACGAGCTTTACCCTGATCTCATCGATGTCGAAACGGATGTTCGTCTTGTTCTCTATGGAAAAGTCTATGAAGAAGTAGTCCCCGACAGAGTATATGTTGTTCAGGCGCATCACCATACGGTGTGCCTTGGTGGCCACATTCCTGATTCTCGCCGGAGAGTTCCAGATCCGTCTGGCAAAGCGCGTCATCTCGGCGGTTGACATCGATACTGCCGGATTGTTGTAGGCGTTGCGCTCGTGAGGGAGTATCTCCTTGTCCGTTACGGCTTCCTTAAGCCGTGTGGTGTAAACCAGCGCGTATTGCGTGCGGTAGCGTTCCGTGATGACGGTCACGATGGCAATCACCTCGCCGTCCTCGTGCCCGGCTTCTTTGGGTTTCAGCCGTACAATGTTGTCCAAAGGCTGGTCGCCAACCACCTTGTCGGTGGAAATGTCCACCATGCGTACCGGCTCCGATGCCGTGATGACGGTCGTCACCTGTTCGTTGACCGTCAGTTGTTCCATTTCCTCGTAGGTCGTCTGCGCCTGTGCATTCCGCGTTCCCAGCAGTCCGGCTGTCAGAAGAAATACCGTTCCGATTTTCTTGAGATTCATATTCATGTCGTTGATTGTTTATATTCCATTTGTTTTTCTTTTACCCTTATGTCGTCGTATGTATTCGCTCCAGTTCTTCCCGGATACGGAGTTCGGCGATGTCGCAGTACTCCTTCACGGTCTCGAATCCGATATAGTGCCGTCCCGAACGGATTGCGGCAATGGCAGTCGTTCCGGACCCGATGCAGTTGTCCAGCACGGTGTCCCCCTCGTCGGTGTAGGTGCGTATCAGGTACTCGACCAGTGCCACAGGCTTCTGGGTCGGATGATAGAATGCCCCTGTCTTGTGTTCTTTCGGGATGAAAATGACCGATGTCGGATATTTGTTGTCCGCCATGCGTACCGGTACCAGCTTCATCTCCCCGTAGCACCGGTTCGTGAAACTGCCTTCCGTCATGCTGCGTCCATGGTTTCTCCTTTCGGGAGGGCACGGTGTCATCTGCGGATGATACACGGGCTGCTTCATGTAGAACACCAGAATGTCCTCATGCTGGCGCAACGGCATCCGGTTGGCATTGAGATGGCCCGTAACACGGTCCTTCTGCCATACGAGGTTATAACGCCAGATTCCCGGTTGGGAAAGCATGAGATGCGCGGAGAATATTCCCTGGGCGAACAGGATTATCGGACTGTCCGGCTTGATAATCCTACGGTACTGCTCCCACAGCGGACCGAGGGGTATCTGCCTGTCCCAACATGCTGACCGGTTGCCGCGGTTCAATACACCGTAAGGCAGGTCGGCGATGATGGCATCGACGCTTCCCTCCGGCATACGGCTCATGCCTTCCAGGCAGTCCATGTTGTATATCTTGTCCGTCTCTATCATATCGCGTTGTTTTTCGGCCCTCCAAGCTGCAGGGCACTCGCCCAAGTACAACGTCCCTTCCGGTTTTCCCGGACCTCACACTCCCAGAAGGTATTCATCTCCGCGTGCTTGAAATTGACCGCCCCGTCTCCCGGCCCGTAAAAGCCGGTGTATTTCTGGAAGGCGAACAAGGCGATTTTCCGCCCGTCCTCTGCCAGAAAGTTGCATATTAGGGCGAAGCGTCCACCTTTCTGCCACCATTGGGTACTCACGAGTTGCCCGACGAATGTTTCGGCCTTGTCGGGAGCGAGGAAGTCATCGTAGTAAAAGCCGTCCGTTCCCTCATGTAGTTTTGAAATATCTGTTTCCATTGTCTCGAACCTTTTTATTTCCTTTTTTCCTGACCATTGACCAGATAGACGAAAGTCCCGTATTTCAGCTTGACCTTGTTTTTCTTGATGGCCTTGCTGATGGCGTTGCTCGTCTTCTGGTAAGCGTTGTTCACCGCCTGCATTCCCCATTGGGCGAGGCTGTTCCCTGTAGTTCCGGTACTCATGCTCATGTTGCCCGACATGGCACTGCTGGCCACATCCTTGCTCGTTTCCCGGAACTGGCTGTTCGGTACATACAGGCCCTCCATACCGTCCGTGTCATAAAGCGCGAGACTGACCTTCACAAGCTCGTCGTCCACAAGGATGCTGTTGATGTTTCCCTTGACACGTCCGGACGAGAAGCCGCTTACCGTGGCGTACAGGTACGTACCCCGTTTCACTACGCACTCGTCTATTTCCACGTCATCCAGCAGGCGCAGCCTGATGCGCGAGCCGTCCACAGCCTTGATGTCCTCGTCTATGATGGCCTGGATCAGCTTCGGTTCACGGGCATCCTTCGCCAGCGTGTTGAAATAGTCCGAGGTGGTCTTCACCTTGCGGACTACCGCGCTGGGCGGTTCGTCTGCCGACGGTGCTTGCACCGGACGTTTCTCCTCGTCGATGGTGCCGGCCTCCGGTACATTCTGCGGCGGAACGGTGTCCGTGGTATCCGCCTCTTCAGGGGGCATCACCATGTTCTGTCCTTTCAGCCGTGCTTCGGCAAGGGCCTTTTCCAACTCCGCGAGTGCTTCCTGTTCACGCTCTTTGGCGGCGGCAATTTCCGCTGCCGCTGCTTTTTCCTGCTGTTGCTCATCGAGCAGGGCGATGTCATCCTGCGTGTATTGTGATTCATATTCTTCCTTGTTTTCATCAGGTTCGTCTCTTTCTATGTTGCCGACCGCCGAGTAGTCCTGTATCTTGCCCCACGATTTCTCCATGTTCTCGTATTTGCTGCCAATGCCGTCATCCTTGATCTGCGCTTCCGGCAGTTCCGGATTCAGGAATTCCGTTGTCTGCAGCGTCTTGTCCGGTATATCCGCCGTTTCAGTATGAAACAGGTCGAATATGAAGTAGGACGCACCGAGCAGAGGGATATAAAGAATGGCAGGGAGCATGTACTTCGGCTGTCTGAAATTGATTTTCTCAAATATCTTTTTCATGGCAAGTCTGTTTTGCTACGGTTTGTATTTCCTGTCCCGGTTTCCCTCAGTTCCTCTTCCTGCAACATCCTGTGCCGCTCCCTCAATACCGAATCCTGCATCTCTGTCGCTGTCCTCTCCGCCGGCTGGTGACGATATACCACTGTTATACGGTAGATGTTCCATGCCAGCCCGCCCAGCACGAAAGCGAACACGATGACCAGAAAAAGAGTACGGTGCACGTTGGCAAAGCCCTGCACCTTGGCTGCCGCCTTGTCTATACGGGTCGCCTTGGCAAACTTGCGTCCGGCTTCCACATCACGCTCATAGCGTTCCTTGTACTTCGGATCATTCCTGTCAGGCATCTTTTCGCCCAGCAGCATCCGTCTGAATCCCTTGATGTTCATATCCTTGATTGTTTAATAGTTGCTCTTGCTTTTCTGTTCTATATCCTTGTTAAGGAGAGTGCGCCAGTTCACTATCAGCAGACCGTGAGGGTTGTTCTCCGTTCTCGGTACACGCTTGAGCTGACCGGCTGTCACCAGCTCACGCATCAGGATGTTGCTTCTGCGTTCGATTCGCTGGCGGCCGTAATAGGTGAACTCCATGGTGCTCTTGTCAAAGCGGATGCTGTCACAATAAATCGAGAACACGGCACTCGTGCCGAGGATGTTGGAGTAAAAACCTTTCTCCTTAAGAGTGTTATATTGCGCCAGACCTGTTTCGTCCACCAGATACATCGCCTTTTCCATCGTGTATTTGATGTATTTATCATCAGGCGGCAAGGTGAAGAAATAGTGGTGGAACATCTCCACATGGCTTTTGGCTTCCACATCGAGCGTTTCCTCCATTGTGGTGCGGTTGACAAGAATGGGCACGTTGCCGTCCAGCACGTACACCTTTTTCTGTGCATCCGACACCATTGTCCTGGCTGTCCAGATGCTCGATACGCTGATGATGACACATCCCACGAGAAAAGCCGTGCAGATAATGCCCACCAGCCGTATCTTGTTTTCCAGATGCTTGATAATCATATCGGTTTATTGTCTTATTCTATTCAACTTCATTACATATTCATTGTGCAGCATCGGTATGATTGCTCCGTATGACTCCTTTTGGAGTTTCTCAAACTCCTTGGTGGTGATTTCCGTATAAAGTCTCAGTATGACTATCTGCACAAACACCCACCAGATGCCACGCCTGCGTTTCGATCTGTTTTTCTGCAACTTGGCGAGTTGCAGGCGATAGGTCAGATAAGTCGTCAGTGGGACGAAATACCGATCATCCAGGTCAAAGGCATCGTCCAGTTCCTTGTACTTCTGGTCGGGACGTTGTTCCGATACATGACGGATTTCTTCTTGTACGCGCATATTCACATAGTTCACGAACCGTCTGTCTTGATACCATTCTTTGATTTGTTCTTGTACGTTCATACTTTTTTATTTTTAAGGATTGTTGTTTATATGTTTTTTATCTTATCTCATGATTGCCCCGATACCGCCTGTCGCTGTCATCTTGGCCTGCTGTGCCACGCCTTCTCCAAAATTTCTCGTACTGAAGGCCGTGTCGCCCTCCGGTATCATCCACGCCGCAAGGTCAGGTACAAGGTTCAGACATTTCAAGGC
The DNA here is from genome assembly GCF_003635405.1 of Parabacteroides sp. AF39-10AC. Taxonomy (NCBI): domain Bacteria; kingdom Pseudomonadati; phylum Bacteroidota; class Bacteroidia; order Bacteroidales; family Tannerellaceae; genus Parabacteroides; species Parabacteroides sp. AF39-10AC. The sequence continues at coordinate 24,375 of NZ_QTLP01000015.1, forward strand.
TACAATGCTTGCCGCCATCAGATAACCGGCGGAGAAGAAACTGTTCTGCAGGTAGGCCGCCATTGTCTGCTCGCTGGCCGTGATTGCGGTCAGGTTTTCCACCTGGATGCACAGCACGATGTCGAAAAGGAGCAATACATAGAAGCCCACGAAGTAGAGCATGGCCCCGTAGAAATGTACCGTCAGGTAACGTGTCAGCCATTTTGCCCAGGAACCTTCCCATTTCGGCAGCAGAGAGAACGCCCATTGCAACGGGCCGAATATCGTCAGCATACCGAGCAATATCTGCTGGCAGTAGATCGTCGCCCACCAGCCTATGCGGAACACGACAAGGGCAATCAGCATGATGATTTTGTCTATTCCCACGACGACACCGGCCGTCAAGGAGGTGAACCACAGTTCCGCCGCATCCTTTTCCATGCTGGTCACTTCATCCACACCGGTCTGTTCCATGGTCGCCTCGATAAGGTTGGGGTCTGATGTTCCCGTGTGGGCGACATCCGCCTGTGCCTGCAGGCTGTGGTACATCGTGTCCCTTACGTGGATGAGCTGCTGCACTTCCTCGAACTTGTCCGCTATCTGTGTGGCTTCCGCCTCGTACAGGTCATGCGTGTACGAACCGATGCAGTTCGGGATGTAGGATAGGAAGTCCAGAAAACACCAGTTGCTTCCGCTGCCGGCCATACCCGTGTCTGCAGGCGGATACCACCAGCAGAGAACGATGGAAACAGCCAGCGGTCTGAACAGCTTCATCACATCCAGCGGCTCATGCTTCACCATCATCTTGTAGGCCATACCTGCCGCCATGACAAGCGAGAACAAGGCGGCCAGAGCCATGCACATCTGCAGTATCCACCAGAACGGCCCCTGCGAACCCGTAAACGTCGCGTCCGTGAGGAACTCGTTCGTTTGAAAAATCACATCGTCAATCTCCTCCTCAAGAAGATTGATACCGAAATCAGTGAGTATATTTCCGTCTGCCATTTGCCGTCTGTCTTTTTAGTTTCACCTGTTTACACTCTCTTCACCGTCACCTCCGGAACTGCCGCCCGACTGTGAGCCACGCACCGCGAGACGCGATTCGTTCCAGCGGCTCATGGCTTCCCTGATGACGCTGCCTTTGTCCAAGGTACGGTCCGAGGTCGCGTTCAGCAGGTTGCTCGTCAGGGTGGCATTCTGCCGTTTGGCGAGATAGCTGACAAGAATCTCATTCTGCTGCACCACGTCTTCGTAGATTCGCAGATACTCTTTCTTCCGCTGCGCATTGGGCATATAGGCATCCCTGGTAGCATCAATGGCGCACTGGAAAACATGGTAGTATTCCGTCCAGCGTTCCCTGTCCTCCGGGGTGCCCCCGGCAGGAAGGATACGGTCGATGTTACGCTTCATCCTTTCCATCTGGCCGTTGATCTTGTCACCTTCGGCAAGCCAGGCGATATCAGCCTGTCGGTCTGCCACGTTCAGGGCCTCTATTTTCGCGCGGCTCACCAATGCCGAATCGATGGATTCGGCTTCGTCCGTCTGGTTATAGAGGTTGATGCCGGCTGTCGTGCGGAACCCCAGTTTGTTCTTTGCCGCTGCCGATTTCTTGTATTTGTTGTGTAATGCCCAGTAGTACAGTTCCGGCGTGAGGGAGCCCGCACCGGTTTCCATGACCGTAATCTGGTTCTGCTTCGGCGAGTCGTGGTTATAGGTCACATACTGCGCCTGTGCCGTTGCTGTTGCAATGATCGCAACCGTCATGAGCATGAGTTTTCTGTTCATCTTTTTTCCCTTTTATCGTTAGTAATCCAGCCTTCCGGAGTTGCGCCAACGTCCGAAGGCTCCTTCAATTATCTCCTGTTTGGTATGTTCACGGTATATCTTCGACTTCCAGTAGCCGATTCTTACCTGTATGTATCGCCAGGTCTCCATATAGGCCCGGTTCAGATGCCGTTCGATGTCGTCCAGAGACCTGTTCACGGCCTCCAGCACCATCAGCAGATCCGAAGTGGAGCAGGCCGCCGCTCCCGTGGCATACAGCGCCAGGTCGCTGACCGACTTGTAGAGTTGCTCCCCGTCATGGGCTATATCCCGTATGGCTTTCTCGTTGATGGTGATGAGCAGGGCGTCGGAGGGTTCGATGCGTCCGCGTTTCAGCACCTTCTCGTGAAATGCCTCCAGCATCGACTTGTAGTCCGCTATCCGGTCACTTACCGTATTGTAGGTGTTCTTTGCGTTCAATACCGTGCGTAACGACTGGTACATCACATCAATGACATCAAAGGCACGGGTGTACCGGTCAAGGTCGATATTCAGTTCCTTGTATTCGCCGACCTCCTTGCGGCTGTATTCGTGCAGCAGCTGGTTGCTGTACTCAAGGGTACTTCGGGCCAGCAACAAGCTACGCTGCTTCTTATGGTCATTGATATAGGCTTCAACGGACACCACGTCGAATGTCCATTGTGCTTTGACGACATCAGGCAGGAGTGCAAGCAGCACTATGGTTATCAGCAAGGCCCGTTTCATGGTCTTTCCTCCTTTCTCCCGCTTCGCAGGCTACGGGCGTTTTCCACCCAACGGTCATGGCATTCTTCCACGAGAGTGAGGCGTCGCCCTTCGTCCATATTCAGATCCGGAAGGACATCCTTCAGCACGTCGATGATGCTGCGCTTGTAATGCATCATCTTTTCCAGGGATACCAGGTCGGCGTATATCTGCGTAATCCGGGAATCCACTTCACGCGCGATTTCAAGACGGTCACTTGACCACAGCAGGTGGTACACCTCTCCGGTAGAGGTATCTTCCATCGGGGTGGTACGGGCATATTCCGTCGTGATCTTGCATGACGGATGCTCCCGGGCGATTTCCGCGATACGTTCATTCACGATCCGCTCTTTTTCTTCTTCCGGAAGGTCCGGGTCGAATGTCAGCACGTCGGCCACATACGTGTCGGTGTATTGCGAGGTCAGTTCCCAGCTGATCTGTACAATGGCACGGTGAATCTTGATGCCGAGGAAGTATTTCGGCTTGCGTGCTATGCTGATGGTTGCCTTGAAAGTTATCTCGCCGTCTATATTCGGCATGGTCGCCTTGCGGACGAACGTGTATCCGTTCCACGAACCGCCGTCCTGCCACGACAGACTGTAGGCAGTCTTGCAGTCCTGCATGATGGCCGGGATACGGTAGTAGTCGTCCGTCGGCACGTCATTGTCGTTTGCCGCTTCCTGCTTCGCATCCGCGTATTCCTTCTGTTTCTTCTGCCACTCGGCCAGTTCTGCCTTCAACTCTCCGATACGCGTCAGGTTGGCGTTGTACTGCTGCCTGTAAACGGCAGCATCCTCCACACTGGCCTCGGATATTTTCTTCAGCAGCTCCTTGTTCTCATCCTCCAGTGCCTTGATCTGTGATTGAAGCATGGCTACCTGGTTGTCTGCCTCCCGTATCAGCTCATCCAATTCCGAAAAGTCAAGTTCATTTTCCGTCACGGAGGTCTGCATGGAGCAATCCTTGGTATGGGCATTGGGTGAACCGCCGCATTTCCTGCATTTGTACTGGGTCGAACCTTGGCCCAGAGTAGCCCCGTCCGAGCAGGTGACGCTGATGGTCACGCTCTCGCATCCTTTAAGTTTGGCGGCATCCGTTGCCTGATAGTAGTTCCACGCGTCGGAAGCTATGTAATAGACATAGCCGTCCTCGTTTTCGTTGAATTCCGACAGACGGGCATTGAGCTGCGCCTTGAAGGTCTCCAGATCCATAGTGTAGGAATCGAATATCTCTTCATACACGATTTCCTCATGGTTCCAGCTTTTCTTGACATGTATCTCGTAGGCGTAAGCCTTCTTTGTCTGCTTGCCGCCGCGGCTGATGATGTAGGCGTTCTGCCAGTAGTTGATGCTGTAAGTGTTGCCGTCATTCTGGTTGTTGAGCTGCTGTACACGGTTTCTCGACCATCCGGCATATCGTTCCGAGTTGGAGAGAGCCTGTTCCCGCTGCGAGGCATTGGGATAAAAACCGGGGTCGCTCGTTTCGAAACGGGTCCACTCACCGCCGTTCAGGATGCTGTTGTCGTCCGTGGGCGGGTAATAGTCACACAATGACACGCTGCCCTGGTCACGTCTGGCGATGTACCAGCGCTGCGTGTAATAAGTCCCGGCTTCGTCGTCTATATAGTCACTGATCCAGCCAGCAAGGTCGTAATCCCCGAACTCGAACAGGCCGGCCACGTTGTCAGGACCGCCGATCTTGTCCAGCAGCAGGTTCCCGATACCTTGTTCCGCTTCCTCGAACAGGCCGGAGTAATGGTCGTACAGGTTGGCAATCTCGCTGACCTTGCCCGAAAGCAGGTTATGGAACATACTTTCAGGCAGCAGGGCATCGCCGAGATTACCCGCACCGGCCGTTGCCAGACCGACACCCAGATTGTAGAGATTGTCAAGGTCGCTTTGCAGGTTCTCCCGTGTAAAGCGGTCAGGAATCCGGGAAAAATCGTCCAGCATCCGCTGCCAGTCTATACCGCCCAGTTCCGAAAGTTTCAGCAGAGGCACGACCTCGCTGTTGATCTCCAGAAAAGCGATGTCCGAGAACGAAAGTGTACTGTTTGTCACAACGCTTTCGAACTGCATACACAGGCTCTTCGTCTCATCGCACACCTTCATCAGGTAGCTACCCCAGTGGATCGCTGTCTGCGGGGAGTGAAGCATCTGCTTTGCCACCACCCAGATTTTCGGTATGATCTTGTCGGCCACCATGTGGTAGATACGGCGGTAATAGTAGTTTTCCGTGCTGCTACACCAGATACCGAGGTCCGAGAGTGCTTTGTGTTCCAGAAATTTGGAAGAGAAAATTCCGGCTGCCGCCACCTCCGCCGCCGTATAGTGCTTCAGGATGTCATCGACCTGCTCACGGTAGTAGCTTTCAGCCACGACCTCCGTACCGAACGCGGCTGCCATTGCCGCCACGGTACGTGCGTCATAGTTCACGCTGTAATACTGGGCGTGGACATGCTGCGTGAAGGCAAGCAGCAGAACTGCAAAGACAAGTGACAGTCGCTTCATGTTCATTCTGTTCAACGGTTGAAAATATTACCTCTCCGCTTGCTGCGGTTGTTCTTCTCAGGTACTCCCTGCAGGGCCAGTATCAGCTTCTCTGCTTCCTCCATAGCCTCGTATGGGGACAGACCCCTGTATCTGACATACAGGTCTCTGGCTACTTCATACCGGCGCTGGTCCCACTTGACCTCCTCCGATTCCTCGAAACGCATGATGGTAGTGACGTCTTTGTCATCCTCGGTTTCAAATCTCATATATGCGTCCAGATCCTCTTCGGTCATGCCCAGTCGCAATCCGAAATTGCCCAGCATTTCTTCCATGTGCGCGATGCTCCTTTCCCCCAAATGGCGGAAATGAAGCAAGTCCCAGTTGCTGTGCAGGCACAGTTCCCGGATGGTGGCAATATCGTGGCTGTTGCACACGTTGCGGATGCGGAGAGCGTAAGGCTCAACACTGAACAGTTCCGCTATAGGTCGGTCTATATCAAATTTTCCCATTGTATCTGATTTTATTGTTTTGCTTTCAGGTTCAGTACCCGTCCGGCCTCGTTGACCTTCTGGGCGAATGTCAGGGACTTGCTGATGCCGCTGGCATCCCAGTCCCGGCAATAGGCTTCGATGGCTTCCTGATGGCTGCACCGGAGCTCCCTCTTGTAGAGTTTCAGGGCTTCCTTCTCAGCACGTTCGGTCGTGTAGGTCATGTAGCATTCATGCGGCTCTTCCACGCCATACACGCCGCTTGTCGTTCCCCTTCGTATGAATACCTCCCGGAAGAACGAACGGCCGTCCTTGTTGTCCAGACGGTTGATCGTGAATATCTTCTTGCAGTCAACATCGGTGAGCCCGAGAATGGCCTTGATGGTGTCGAAACGCTCCTTGAACTTGCTTTGGTCAAGCAGCATCACCACGTCGCTGTTGTTGATGATGGCCTCTTTAACGATTTCACTGCCGATGATGTCCTGTATCTCCTGTGTCACAACGCCCACGCTGGCCCAGAACTTACGGGCCGTCTTGTACATGAACTTGATGTACTCGGCCATCAGCGGACTGGCAATGGCTTTCCAGGCTTCCTCGATGACAAGCACCTTGCGGTTCTTCTTGATTCGCATCTTCTGCAGGAACACGTCCATGATTATCAGCGTGACAAGCGGGAACAGCAGCGGATCATCCTTTATACTGTCAATCTCGAACACCACGAAGGTCTCGTCGAACAGCGAACTGTCCATGTTCTCGTTCAGGGTCTTTTCATGGTTGCCGCCCCTGTAGAAGTCCTTCATCATGTAGCGGTAAGTCGAGAGGTCTATGCCCGAAATGTGGTTCTCGTGACAGATGTCCGGAATACGCTGGACGGAGTATTCGTAAAATGAATTGAACGAGAGTTCTTCCACCTTCAACTCCTTGCGCCTGCGTTCCATTTCGTCTATCATGCACTCGATACGGCTGTTCCGTTCCTGCTCGCTTTCCTCACGGTTCCCGTCACGGTTGCGTTCGTCTATGGCGAGGCTTTTTCTCAGGTCTTCCCGCTGCATGGGCGTGAAGCCGTCGAAGCCGTTGAAATACGCATCGTAATAATCGGTGATTACATTTTCCACCAGACGGTCTTCCGTCTTCGTGACTGTTCCCTGCGTGCCCTTCCAGATCAGCAGGACAAGATTCTTTAGGAAGCCGGTCTTTTCCACGTTCATCTCTTCCTTGTGGATACGAAACGGGTTCATCGTGATGGGGCGTTCCTCCGTGTAGCTGATGTACTTGCCTCCCAGATACTCGCACAATCCCTCGTAGGAGTTTCCGGTATCGACCATTACGATGTCTGTACCCTGTTCGTGCAGCTGGCGCACGACAGAGTTCATGTGGAAGGATTTCCCGGAACCGCTCGGCCCGAGGGCAAAAAAGTTCGAGTTGTCCGTCAGCTTCTGTCTGCCTTCCTTGCCGGTGATGTCGATGGCGACAGGCACTCCCTGGCGGTCAGTGTAATAGACTTTCACCGGGGTGTCTTCGCTGTGCTGCACACGTTCCTTGTACATCAGGCACATCGCCGCGTCCGATAGGGTCAGGAACCGGTCATACTCTTCATTCAGGCTGTAGCAGTTGCCCGGGAACGAGCCGACGAACAGCTCCAGCTGGTTGTAGGCTCGTTTGGAAATATGGATTCCCATTCTACCGAAAGCATTCTCCAGATGATTCGTACACTTCTGCAGGTCCGTATCGCCGGACACGGCCACTATAAGGTTGAAATGGCTGTACACGAGCTGCTTGCTCTCGCGGGCAATCACCTCCTGTACACGTTTTATGTCTTCGACCGCTGCCTGGTTGCTCGGGTTGGGAATGCTCGCGTGCCGGTTCTTCTTCTTGTCCAGCAGCGAAAGTTCACGCTTCTGGTTGGGAAGGAAGATGACCTGGTTATAGACCACTGTATCGGCATTCGGAATGCTGTCAATGGCCGAGACAAGATCCACGGGCATTTCCGTGTTGTTCACTTCTATATTGGTATAGGGTCTGATCATCGAAGGCAGCGAGATGCAGTCCACGTCCACGAGACTGTACACCTTGCAGCGCTTGTCACCCATCGAGACGCTCTCGTCGTCCGACTTGAAGTTCGTCATCGAGATAATACGGTCCTTGAAGTTCATGGCGAAATACCGGTCCACGTAATCGCTTGCCTCGGATTTGTTCAGGAAACGCGCCTGCACGCCGCTGTCCCGCAACTGGTCCTGTACCTTGCGGATCTTGACAAGGAAATCACGCCATTTCTTGTTGTCGAACGAGAAAAGGCGGCTTTTCCTGGCTTCCTGCGTGATGGTCAGGTAACACATGCTGTCCGTGTACGCCCTTCCCTTGAAATACCGGAAATACGATTCAGAAAGGAACTCCTGCTTCCCGGTATCCTCGTTGACAAAACGCTTCCTCACGAAGATGTCCTGCTTGTGAATGGCATAACCTTCTCCCAAGGTCAGGGCAAGGGCGGAGAACAGATGCGTGAAATCGTAGTAGCTGTCTATGTTCGCCGAATACTTCTGTACCGGATTCTCGATCTTCAGCATGGCGGAATATTCGCCCGTCTTGGTGTACAGGACACCCACGCCTTCCGTGTCTTCCACCGAGAAATAGATGTCCTGGAAGATACGCTTGCGCTTGCCTCCGGTACCGAACGCATGGACGGATATGGCCATACCCGCGCATAAGGCAACGAAAATCAGGATAATGTATAGGGTCATTTCAATATACGTTCAATTAAATAGGGGTAGGCCCGTATCTCATACGAACCTACCCGCGTTCAACATTCAATATAGCCACACATTGCTGTGATGGTTTAATTTTGTCAGACCTTACGCGAGTAGGCATAGACGAACACGCCTCGGTCCGTTCTCTTGCTGTGCAGACCTTTCCGCTGCTTGAAGATGATTAGCACGATGCCCACCGACAGAATGACTGTCAGCGCGGCCAGTCCGGCCACGAATCCGGCAAGGCAGTAAGCGGCTATGAAGCCCGCGATGGCTCCGCCTGCCGTTCCTGCCGCCCAATAGATGTAGCGGCCCTGCAATCCCATCACTTCAAGAGGACGTTGCAGCCCCTTGAACAGCGGATAGTCCGGATAACGTGTTTCCTTGCTTTTCATCCCTCGGTACTTTTATGCGTCAATGCCGAAAAACAAAGGAAGAGCCTGTGCTGCTGCAATCAGGAAAAGACATGCACCAACCACCATCATGATCTTCTTTTTGACATCCTGCTCTTCGTTGTTCATGGCGATGTAAACGGAGATGGCGCCGATAATGGCGACTACACCGGCGATGGCATAGCAGAGCTTGACCATGACTGGTACATACTTGACAATTTCCTCCGCCACGGTAGATAGTGCGGTAGTACCGGCTGAATAGTCGCCGGCCGTACTCTGGGCCATTGCCGTGGTACCAGAGAACAAAGTGAGTGCAAGCATCTTCACTTTGGTGGAAACACCTTGGATGAATCCTTTTGCCTTTCGGCACATTTGTTTTACTTTCTGAAACATACTTGATCGTTTTTGAGTTAATATTTATGTATTGGATTGTTAAACAGCCTTATATGCGATAACCGAAAAATGCCGGAAGTACGATGGAGGCCCCGATGATGAACAGGCACGCGCCAAGCAGCGATAAAAAGGATTTGACGATGCCGTCCTCTCCAGTGTTCATCTTGATGTAGATCTGGAAGGCGGACACGATGACCAGAACGGATGCGATGGAGTAGCATATATACAGGACATACAGCATCATCGTGACCACGAAGTCGTGCATCGTGGCCAGCGCATCCGCTCCCCAGCTGTAGTTCACGCTGCCGCTCTTGGCGAAAGCCGCATAGGGTACAAGAATTAACAGGCATACTATCTTTTGCTTAATCGACATGCTACAATTTGTCTTTAATTGGTTTCCAGGCCATCTCCGGACGATTTTCCAGTTTGCCCCTGGAAAGCATCGCCTTGTACATTTCATCTGCACTGAAGCCATCAGACAGGTAGGGCGTGGTTTCCTCCATCTTTTCCTCCGCCTTGGCTTTGAGACGCTCCAGTCTTTCTTCCGGGGTCTCCTTTGTCTCCGGCTTTTTGTCCGCCGGCTTCTGGTCGGTGGCAGAATCGCCGCCTGATGCTGTTTCAGTATCGTATTGCTCGTTGCCGACACGGAACCCGGTTTCACTCTCGCTCACGGCAACACTCTCTTCGTCCTCCAGTGTGCCGAGGTCGAAAACTTCCTCCTCTGTCTTGCCGGTTCTCCTTTTTCCATAGAGATCCTGCATAATGATGACCGCGTAATAAATGAGGTACGCGACCGTCAGAACAATGGCAAAAATGAAATATGATCTCATATCTTTTAGTATGGATATTGAATTTTGTATTAGTTTGATTTCACAAATAAAAAAGGAGAATTTCGAACTACGAAATAATTGTGTATTAAACGGATGTTTTCTTTACAAGATTTATATCGATTTTGAAAATCGTACTATAAAATCGTACTATATCGCCTTAATGAACGGGAAAAATGAAGAAGTCAGGGCATAAAAAAAGCCCTCCGTTCAGGAGGGCTTCCATTGGCAGATTCGCTTTTTTTTAGGTCAGCGTTTCTTGCCTCGCAAGCAATCATTCAGATCCTTGTATTCGCTATATCGGACAGCTTCGTTGCTGACCCGTTCGCCGTATAGTCCGGCTATGGTTTCCACGGTCTTTTGCCCGGCAAGGTCGTTGTCGAGATAACAATGTATATGCAGGTATCTCTGCAGGTACATCAATGCCTTTTTCAGGTTGTTTACGGAGTTCATGACAAGGTAGTCGCAAGGCTGGTCTATACAAATGGTCCAGTTGCATGACTGCTTCAATGTCAGGTAAGACAGAAAGTCCATGAACCCCTCGAACACGCAGACCCGTTCCTGTATCTCTCCGCACTGATGTCCGATCAGGGAGATGTCCTTGTTCTTGATACATCCTTTATAATAGGCGTTGCGCATTTCATATCCGCCCGAAACATTACCGAACGCGAGGGCAAAATAATGCCGGTCACGCAATTCATAATGGATTTCCTTGCAGAACATACGTCCTATGTCAGCATCTATTTTCCGGGACTGAAGGTAAGAGTATAACGCGTGATGCCGTAACGGGACGACAATCAGATTTTTCATATCCGATTCCACGGGACGGGGCGGAAGAGCCTGGAAACGGACTTTCGGCAAAGGCATATCGCTGGAATGCCGCCCGATGTATGCCAGTACCTCGCTTACACTTTCAGTCTGGTAAAGGTATTTACCCAATTCCACGAGGTCGCCTCCGGTGGCCGCCCCAAAATCATACCATTCGTTCAACCGGTCATTGACCTTGAACGACGGCGACTGCTCATCCCTTAACGGCGAGAGATACCAGTACTGATCCGATTTAACGTATTGCGCATGGTGGCCGAGCTGCGCCAGAAAGTCCACTATGCGTACCTGTTTTGCTTCTTCTATAGTCATGGCTGTTTTCTTTCACTTGTTCACACGGAAATGGTTTAGTTTAGTTTTATTCCCTATATATATACATACTAAAGTAAACTGAAATATATATGCCCGCGCCCGGCTTCATTCTTCATCAAAAAGCCTTGCTTCCGCGGGGGTCATGTCATAGTAGAACAGCTTGTCCTGCTTGACAACAAGTTTAAGGTTGTCCGTCAGGTACTGCAGCAGTTTTATCATGACACTGCGGCCACGTTTGAAGCCTATGTTTTCATAAGAGGCGATCAGACGTTGCAGTACATTCTCAAAGCCCCTGATGGGTTTGCCGTCAAAGGCAGCGGAAAGGGCTTCCCGGTGCTGCTCGATGCTCAGCTCCGTAAAGCTTGTCCGTTGCCTGGGCTTCGGGGTGTCACCGAACGTGTGCCCTTCGGCGATGACCGGGAGCCCGTTGTCGTCCACGGTGAACGCGAAGGGTTTGAACTCCTTTTCCCGGATATGCAGGGCATGGACTTCACTGACAGACGGATTCTCGTTGCATTTGCTGATGACCAGTACTGTTTCCGCCTTGTTGCTCATCTCCGTACCGATATGGCCTCGTACATTGTTGTCCCCTTTGTTCAGGTGCAGCACGCAATGGATATGCAGGTCGTAACGAGAGGACCATTCCATCATTTTGTTGATTACCTCCACCGATTCGCTGGTGCTGTTGATGTCCAGCATAAGGTCGCGGATACCGTCAATGATAACCAGCCCGTAACCTTTACCCTGACGAAGGGCATAGTCTATCACACTTATACGGACTGTCGGAGAATACTCCCGCAGGCAGATGAAATCAAGGTTCTCGCTGTCTGCTGTGGTAGGAAGCCCGGCCAGACGCAGAATACGTTCCAGCACCGTGTGACAATGATAGCGGCTCTGCTCGGTATCGACATACAGGATCCGGCGTTTGCCTTCCGGCAGATGCGCCCGGTAGTTCAGCACCTGCTTACCTGCCAGGGAAGCGGCGACAAGGGCGGAGACATTGAATGTCTTCTTGGATTTTGCCTTGCCGGTCGATGCACTGAAATTGCCGAGAGTCGCTATGGTCGAATTGTCAATCCAGATAATTTGCGGCGGGGTCTCGTATGTATCCGTCGCCTTGATTTGGGAAGCTGAAAGAATATCTGACAGACGGGTCTCTTCCAATCCCATTCCCGTCTTCTGGTCAGTTCTTCTTTCGTTTTCCATGGCGTTTCTCGTTTAAGAAGGGTTGTACTGCTGCCGCCTCGTGTGCCATCCGCGTGGCATCATCGACGGCAAGTTCATGATTCTGCAGGAGCCATTCGTCCAGTTCCTCCTTGGCAAAGTAGATCATCTTGCCGCGAGGCTTGTAGTGAGGAATCTCCTTGTTGGCCGTAAGTTTATACAGCATACTTTCTGATACCCCGATGTACATGCAGGCTTCCGAAAAAGTAAAGACCTTTTTGGTCGCGTAAATGTTCTTTTCCAGCAATTCCACCCGTTCCAGAAAGCTCTCGACCGGTTCCAATTTCCGGATAATCGCTTCAAGGGCCGTGAGCCGTTCGCTCAACCTTTCCATGAATGTCAATCTGTTGGACATATTATTCGTGATTAAATTAGACAATAAGAGATGCACCTCTGTTTGTAACGCGTTGTATACAGAGGCAAAGGTAGAGTGTGAATATCTAAAAGCATTGGATGACAGTATGATACCGGTTTGGTAGCATATCAGTTATCATACTTTTGCTTTTCACATGGTTGACTTCTTAGCACTTCCTTTCATTCCTTCAGTTGGCTTACAAACTTTCTGATATTGTAAGCGGTTGAAGTCATTTTGTTCCTGACCAACGAAAGCGTGGTGGATATGCTCGTTGCGGATATGAAGTGCGAGCCGTCCTTGGATTGCAGGAAACGCCCTCTTTCGAGGACTGATTGCCAGTAAGGCTGAATGAATGAATTCTCAAGAAGGGCATCGAACAGGATAGCCACACGGCGCACGCTGTTCACCCGAAGACAGAAACCTATCTTGCAGGAGAAGAGAGATTCCATGTCGTCAATAGTTACGGGAGAACAGAACAGATGATAAGTATTGGCGCAAGAAACGATACCGGCCAGTTGTTTGCGCGAAAGACTGCAGTCAAAAGAAAGAAATGAAAACTTTGCCGGATTACAATCGGAAGATGCCAGTTCCGATGTGTCATACTTCCGCTTTAGTTCCATGCACTCCTCGAAAGAGAGGCTCGGGGCGGAAAAAAGCGGTTGGATAAGGTAGGGGCAGTCGGTCAGCAGTCCCTTGACGATGTGGATGTTCATTTCGTGGCAGTTCCGACAGACCGCGTTATCGCAGTCAATATACCGGTGACTGTTCACAAAATCCTCCACATAACGGCGATACTGTTTGCCGTGGATTTTGACCTCCTGGAGATAAACTGTTTTTGCTTCGGTAAGCAGGGCGAAAAGTTCTTCCGCCACGTCCTGTGCCGATTCAATGTGATGCGGGTGTTTGCTCCCCTCAAAAAGAGAGAAGGCCTTTGTCAGCTCTTGTCATGTCGATTTACATTTTATTGGTTTATAATAATATATCATCATAAAGGTATCGTTTTTCGATTGTATCTGCAATCGATGACGCCCTTAAAATATCTACTTGTAAATTTGACATGATATGGTATATCATTGGTCACTCAAACAATCCGTTGACCAGGTTGACCGCATCATCCTTTTTCTGGTTGATGATTTTGGCGTACACCTGTGTCATTTTCACGTCAGCATGGCCGAGCAGCTTGGATGTCGTATATAAGTCTGCTCCGAGTGTCAGCATCATCGTCGCGAACGTGTGCCGCGCCGTATGGAATGTAAAACGCTTGTTTATTCCCGCCGCTTTTGCCCATGGTTTGATAAGAATATTGACCATTGCTGGGGACGGCAGGTCAAACACATGGTCATCAGGAGTTTTGTCTCCACGCGCAGGCATCCACTTCAACGCTTCCGGGGAAAGCGGAAGATAAATCGGTTCCTTGGTTTTCTGCATTGAAACCGACAGACGGTATTGTCCACGATCAACGAATACATCTTTCCATTGCAACTTGATTATATCACTGATTCGCAGACCGCAGAAACAAGAGAACAGATAGGCACCTTTCACGGATTCATTTTTCATCGGGGTTGCGATCAATGCACGCACCTCTTCAATGGTCATGTATGACCGTTTGCTTTCAGGCAGACGGATCTTTTCCGACTTGCTGATTTTCGTGAAAGGATTGGACTTGATGATCTCGGCCCTGACAGCCGCATTCAAGGCTCCGTTCAATACCCGGTAATAAGTATGCAGTGTGTAATTCGACACTCGTTTGCCTCTGGAACGGTATTCGGACTGAAGGTAGTCAAGATAATTCTGGCAGAATGTCTTGTCTATTTGATCCATCAACATACGTTCTCCCGCATAATCCTTCAAGATGCGTATAGTGATGTCAATTTGATAACCGTCCTTTTTGCCACGCTTGGCCTGGTTCTCCTTGTAGGTATTCATCCAGTCAAGCAGGTAAACTCTCTCTTTGGTTTCTATACCGGCCTCGCCGTTGGTCAGCTCGATAATACGTTTGGACTTGATGGCATTGGCGGCATTCATAGTCGCCTGATTCTGCCGACGGGCATTGTTATCCGTTTCCGGAATGAGATACAACTTAAGATATTCGTATGTTCGTTTTCCGAAACGGTATATATCAAGATACAGACTTTGGCTTCCATCTGCCAGCTTCTTTGTCCGAAGGCGGACAGGCTCTTTTACTTTTGTAGGCTTCTTTACTCGTGGCATATCGATCCCTTCATAATTTTGTTTCTGTTGCAAAGATATGAATAAAGGTCGATATTGAGAAACAAACGAGAAACAAAATTGTACCGAAAAAGAACCAATCAACTGAAAAGAAAGAAAACAACTGAAAACATCAAGTACACTATAATCAATTGTAAATAAGCGGTTTTATTTGCACTTGTTTAGCTCTTGTTTTCATTTTAGGGCTTTACTTTATAAATCTGGTAAATAAAATTCCGTAGCGTACTGCGCACGGGCTACCCACGCAAATTGAAAACATACGATAAATAGAATCGCTTTAGCTATTAACTTTTTCATATAGATTGTTCTTTATTGTTCATTAAAAAATCTGGAACCAGATCACACCATGTCCCTTATAATTATTCAAAGAATCTTCCGTATTTGTTTTAAGGTTCAAACGTTCCTTATCTCCTTTCCCTAGAATCGTGATAACCTCGCTTTTCTTAAAAATCGCCAGATAACATCTATCCGGAGAGCGCATAGTCTTGATACGTCCATAGATAAGGGTGCCTTCCTCTTTTTTCTGGTCTAATAAGGAGATCAGTTCTTTATAGGTTTGGATTTCTAATAATTCTTTGACAATAGGGTCTAAAGCCGGAGCCGATGGACTAGAAACCGTAATATCTTCCGGCTCGGCAGCGACCGGCTCTTCAACTTGAGTAACAGGAGTGGCAATCACCGTAGTAGTCACCGGTTCCTCTGTCGCAACTGAAGTTGCAACAGCAACGGGAACCTCTGTAACAACCTCTGTTGGATCACCCGTTACTTCTGAAACTACCTCTTGAGCCTTATCTTGTAATGTAGCCTCAGATTCCCCAGCTTCTTGTGTTTGCTGTGGCTCCGGTTGTGAAGTAACATCCGGCTTCGCATCCGGAACGAAAGCCAATATCTCATTTTGTGAGGCCGTCGGCAATGAATCATTTACCAAAGCCTCCGATACCTCTTCTATCTCATCTGGTAAGATCTCATCTTTTGAGGGTTTCACTTTTACCAACTCCTCGTTTTTCACCTTCTTTTTCTTCTTTCCGGGGAATAGATAATCCTTCATGATGTAGGTAAATACCCGGAACAGATCTCCTTTCTTGATAGTCACATTCTGGCATTTATCCTCGATAACATCCCAAATATCTTCCACATCCTCCTTGGACATGTGGAAACGTTCGGCGAAAATAGCGTTTACGTTCGCACGGAGCAGATCCATTGAGTTTTGTTGCGCTTCCGATAGATTCTCTTCCGTCACGGCATCCGCATACACATAATCCTCGCTCAACTTGATCTCCTTGATTTTCTCCTTATTTTCCTTATCTTGTACTGTTGCTTCCTGAGCGAAAGCGACGATCGGGAAAAGGAGTAAGATGAATAAGTAACTCAGTTTTTTCATACGCTTATCATTTTATTTGTTATTTTACCCTATTTCTTATTAGAATCACCATATAAACTACTCACATTATGCATAGGAACAAAGGCATACAATTGAGCCGTCACAGGATAAGATCCCGGATTATCCCAAATACGCATATCTACATTGAAATACAAAATATGATTATACCCCAATGACCGGTTCACCATTATGGCCGTTCCTGCCATAGAATTTTCGTCCTGTCTCTCAATGCCAACGAATATCTCACAACCATTTTCCCTACAAAAAGATATGAAATCAGTAAGAGGGACCGTGAAAAGCTCCCGTTTACCTCCATACATTCGTTGAGTGATTTCAATTTTGATCATTGAGTCGGGATAAGCCGTAAATAAGTTTGCCACCGATTCTACAGGATTAACCCGATCATATATTAATGAATAGGTATGATCCGCTCCTTTTGTATAATATCGATAGGACGTAATATCTTCCAAACCATAAAAATCACCTTCTGAACGATAACAATTATCACGAATCAAACTCATTTCAGTAGGAGATGCCTCTACAGGCAAATTCCTTTCTTTTGACAAAAACGCCCTTAAGCCATCTTGAAACTGGCCCTCCGCCTCCTTCTTATTCATACCCCAAATCAGTTCATACTGTATAGGAAAACTTATCGATAAAATAGGCCGCTGATCTTCCAACCAAGTCACAGCGTATTTACTATTATCCGTCGTTATAATAAAGGATTGATCTTGTTTGATTTCCCGAAGGCTTTGTTTTAAATTCAAATATATCTTATCATTCAGTTTCATTCCAAGTCGAAATAGTACCCGGTCTTCTTTCAAACGTTCCTTGATCGAGGATTCATCTTTCATTAATAAGACCCATAGCAAGTATCTCTCCACAAACAAATAAACAGGAGAAGGATAATCGGCGATGATCCGGCGATCGAACAATTTAATTCCCACATGATTTATAGTACCCTTAGCATCTGCGGCCAAAATCAAATTCTTTCCCGGACATACCGAGCCTAACGAATATTCACCCGCAGCCTCGACATCTAAATGGTTCTTTCCCATTAGTTCTATTATCTCTTCGATCTTTCTATTCTCACATTTTCCATTGTCGCCCCATATATCTGGCAGACAGGTAAACATACATATCAGAATGATCCCGAGAGAAACATATTTCCTCTTTCCTCTCTTCATCAGCATCATATTTTTATTATAAGAAAGCCTCTAAAACAGATATTCATAAATTCAAAACTAGAAGTAAATCTCCGGATATCAAAGACGAGGTTTCCCTACAAACGGATATTCATAGCGTTTACACGTTTAAGCGGTCAAAAATCATGTTTATATAAAGAAACGAAACATTAAAAGTATTTATGATTATCAATAACTTTAACCCATCAACCAACATAAATGCATATGAAAAGTACGATAAGACTTATCATCCTTTTATTATTTTGCGGCTTCACATCGCTATCAGCGGAGAAACTTCCGACAATAGACTATAAAAGTATCGCGGCAGAGATCACAAAAGGATGCTCTAAAAAAAATGATCAAGCGAGGGCTATCTATCGTTATCTGATACAAAATATAGCTTATGACACAGACTATAAAATCCGTGACGCTGATGAATGTTGGAGACAGAAAAAAGGGGTATGCCAAGCGTTCGCCGATCTATTTATCAAGTTATGCGAGCCTCTAAATATCAAATGCATCTTGGTAACCGGATTCGCCAAAACATATGATCATATACCAGGTACGCCTTTTGAACGCCATGCCTATGTACTAGTTGAAGGAGACAAACCCAATCGTTACTTTTTTGTGGATGCCACATGGGGTTCCGGTACTGTCAATAATGGAACATTCGCCCGTAGCGATGATGATATGTCATGGTTCCATACCTCACCCGTATGGATGGCATTCTCACATTTTCCCTATGAAGAAAAATATCAAATGCTAAAAAAACCACTATCTTTCGAGGAATTCCAAAAACTTCCCGGTCTCGTACCCGACATGGAGTACATGGGCTTCGATGGAGAATTATTATTAGAAGGATTACGTAACGGTACCATCCTTTCCCTCCCTAAAATATATCCCCGGCAAAAACTTCCTTTCCGGGTGGTACAAATACCGATGACACGTACGTTGAAATTAGGAGAAACGTATGAATTTACGATACAGTTGCCCGAGCCCACGAAACTGGCCTTGACACAAAACAACGAATTTCCCTTTAATAAAGTAGTCCAAGGAACTCAGAAACTCGTATTTACGCCATTCTTGCCGGGAGAAGTATCGATCAGTATCGCTCCACCTGACCGGAAAACGTATTCCACCGTACTTTCATATTCGGTACCCGAACCGTCAAAAGAAGAGTATGAACAACTGATCAAAAAAAATCCTTACTATAGTCCGCTTATACAAGATATAGATGGCTATTCATCCAATATTCCTTTACTTGGGTTTGATGGACGAGAATTAATCAAGGCTATCCAATCGAACCAAATAGAGGCGCTGCCTCAAACATTCTCTTATGATAAGTTTCCACTCAAAGTAATTGACGTACCCATAAATCGTGATCTGCAAAAAGGAAAGAACTACCGGTTCATGGTCATTCTCCCTCCCAATATAAAGATCGCTTTATTCCATGGGACGGCGACTATCACCGATTGGGAAACGAGAGGTAAATTACGGAGCATAAATTATACTCCTAAGACTGAAGGTAAATTGAGTATAGGAGCATTTGACGCAAACGAGAAAAGATATTATATCATACTTTCTTATAAGGTTAAGTAATCATCAAATAATATCCAACCGTTCCCTCAACAATTTAAAATACCGATGTGAGGCTATCCGCTCCTCATCCTGAAAGGGGGGATAAAACTCACATCGTAAGGTCTTATTCTCGATAAACATCAAATAGGACAGGTTCACGATGCAATCTTGACTAATCTGGACAAACATATTATTGATAGACAATAACTCCTTCGCTGTAGTACTCATCTTTAATTTATGTGAACTGCGGGAAGTCAATAGAATCTGCCAACAGCGCTGGTCTTTCAAGAATTGAAACAAGAATATTTCCTCACAACGGACTATCAAGAGGCCGGATACCGTTTGGATAGCGAATCGATTGTCTCGATTCAATATTTTTCGCAACGATCTCTCCATGCTGATGACATCTTTCGGCTCGCTCGTAAGAAAACGCTCTATAAGGGAGGCCAACTCCTCCGTTAAATAAGGTTTTAACAGATAATCGAAAGCTGAAGCACGAAGAGCGTCCAATATATATTTATCATAAGCCGTATAGAATACGATCCGCAAATTGGGCTGGATATCATCTTGTATATCATTTAGCAGTTCAAAGCCAGACATATCCGGTAGCTCCACGTCCAGAAACACCAAATCCGGATGATATTTAATGATTTGTTTTTTACCAATCTCCGCAGTCATAGCCGTATCCAGTATCCTTATACAAGAAAAGGCAGATAGATCGTCTTGTAGCCTTTGGACTGATCCAAAGTCGTCATCTACTATTATTACAGTTATTTCAGGTTCCATACACGCTTCCATTTTCCAACAAAGTAAAATATTTATTATTAAGATTAAAAATCATAGAGTACCCACAAATAGGGCTTTTTACGTATAAGTTGCAATATTCACGTTTATCCTATCGTTTTTCATGCTTATCTGTCATTTTTTATTTTATGATCTTGGTTAATTACCATTGATTGATAAACCCTATCTTTGCAAATACAGTTATAAAATAGAAACAATATATTTATGTCTCGAAAAATAAATCTTATTATATTCCTCTGTTTCATTTTATGCGAGGTATATGCCCAATACGTACCCGATATATTGGGGAATGGTTATTTACGCCGTACCTTCCAGATGCCGGATGACTATGAGGGGAAGGTGGTTTGCACACTGGTCAAGAAACCTCAACTGGATAGCGTAAAACAGGCCGTGCTGTATATCCATGGCTATAATGACTATTTTTTCCAGAAACAATTAGGGGATAGCGTAAACGCTCACGGATATAATTTTTATGCGATGGACTTGCGGAAATACGGACGTTCGATATTACCCAATCAAAACCCGTTCTTTTGCAAGAGCCTAAAAGAGTATTTCGCTGATATCGATACCGCTTTAGCCACCATCCGGTCCGAAGGTAATGAACGGATATTATTAATGGCGCATTCTACAGGCGGATTGATCACACCTTATTATTTGAATAGTAAAAAAGGGGAGTTACCGGTAGACGGGCTTATCTTAAATAGCCCTTTTCTGGATTGGAATTTCGGATGGTTTATGGAGAAAGTCGTACTGCCAACCGTTGCGTTTGTCGGGAGGCTATTCCCGAATCTTACCGTACAAGGTTTGGGTGATCCGAATTACGCTTATAGCTTGCTTAAGCAATATAAAGGAGAATGGGAGTTTGACACGAACTGGAAAATGATATTCGGGCATCCGAAAAAAGCCGGATGGATCAAAGCCATACAAGAAGCGCAACAGACGGTACAAAAAGGGTTAAAACTGGATTGTCCGATACTAGTGATGTCTTCCAACAAATCTTTTCCGGAAACAGAGACATGGCATGAGGAATACATGACCTCCGACATCGTCTTGGATGTTCAAGACATTCAAAAATACGGGGAGAAACTAGGAGACAAAGTCACGAGAGATACCATTCCAAACGGCATCCACGATCTGATCCTATCTCAAAAGCCCTATCGGAACGATGCCTATCAAACTATATTCGAGTGGTTAAAGAAACAATAATGGTTGCACCAAACATATAAATCCTTACCTTTGCGCCCAGACAAAACATTTATATATACATGAAATCAGTGCGATCAATTTTTATAGGTCTGACTTGTCTGGGGATGGCAACGGCTAGTTTCGCTCAAGAAGAAGAGACAACTCCGGAAGCGACTACCTACAAGGCCGAAATATTCGGATCGGTAGCTAGTGGCGACAATACCCCTTTCTGGATGGTTAGCAATCGATACGGAATTGTTCCTTTGGAAGCGAATAACGGATATTTGAATGCGGGAGTATTCCATAATCAAACTTTTGGCAAAGGTTTTCGCTGGGGAGCCGGATTAGACGTAGTGGCCGCAGTTCCTCGTCATCGCAATTTCTTTATCCAACAAATATATGCCGAGTTAGGTTACAAATGCTTGCTATTGAGTGTAGGAAGCAAGGAACGCTATAATTCTCTTTGGGATCGTTGGCTTAGCTCGGGCGATATCGTACAATCTGCCAATGCCCGCCCGATTCCGGAAGTGAACATCAGTATTCCGGAATTTACCGTCGTTCCTTTAACGAAAGGCTGGATGCAAGTCAAAGGAGACTTTGCCGTCGGTCGTTCTTTCGACAAGGATTATCTGGCTAACTTCACAAACAATAAGCAAACTTACGTAGATAACGTTTTATGGCATCATAAATCATTATTTGTACAGATCAAGGATACACGCAATGATTTTCCGTTATCCGGTGTAATCGGTGTACAGCATTGGGCACAATGGGGAGGAACCTCAACCAATCCTAAGATCGGAAAGCAGCCTCAATCCATCAAGGACCTGATCCGGGTTATTTGCGGTAGTGAAGGTGGTGACAATGCAACAGTATCC
Organism: Parabacteroides sp. AF39-10AC; assembly: GCF_003635405.1. Taxonomy (NCBI): domain Bacteria; kingdom Pseudomonadati; phylum Bacteroidota; class Bacteroidia; order Bacteroidales; family Tannerellaceae; genus Parabacteroides; species Parabacteroides sp. AF39-10AC. The sequence continues at coordinate 46,189 of NZ_QTLP01000015.1, forward strand.
GATCAGATCAATGTATTGGGTAATCATTACGGTTCTTACGATTTCAAATTGGCTTTTACACAACCAAACTGGCAAGTATCCGCCTATTACCAACATTTGTTCGAGGATAAATCCGGTATGATATTCGTAAACAATACCGACGGATTATGGGGAGGACAATTGGATTTACCAAAATTTCCGTGGTTGCGTAAGGTGGTCGTGGAGTATCTGGTTACAAGAGACCAAAGCGGACAGTTCCACTTCATCGATTTTGATCACGACCTACATCCCGGCGTAGGTGGCGGTGGTGATGATTATTATAACAACGGAGAATACACTACCGGAGCCTCTTATTTTAACCGGGCGATAGGTTCTCCTCTGATCACAAGCCCAGAGTATAACGAGGCCGGTTCATTAGGATTCAAGAACAACCGTGTTCGTGACTGGCATTTTGGTGCGGAAGGCGCTATCTCCTCACAAGTATCTTATCGGGTATTAGTAACCGTGATGAATAGTTGGGGTAGACATGCCACCCCTTTCTTGAACAAGAAAAGAGGAGCTTCCGGACTTTTAGATATCTCTTATCAACATCCCCGTTTATCGGGATGGGAATTTACAGGATCTTTGGCTGCTGATGCCGGTTCCATGTTCGGTGATAATTTCGGATTCAGCCTGAAAGTAGCGAAACATGACATCCTGAAAAGTTGGAAATAATAACCTAAATTATTTATATTCTTCCCACAAGGCGGATGCTATGATTTCCTGAGTCTGATCAGCGAACACTTGCATTCCTCTGTGGGAAGTGTCTATATTCTCGGTAGAAACCGCCGAATGGATCACCATCTCCATCCGATGACGATGGACATTCAACGACCCGATCGGCAAAACATCAAACGGCCCGTTTAAGGTGATCGGAATAATAGGCAAATGCTGATCCAGAGCCATTTGGTAAGCCCCTTTCTTGAAACGAATCATTTTTCCGGTATACGTACGCGAACCTTCCGGGAAAACAACCACGGAAGCCCCGTTCCGAAGACAACGCTCCGCCTCCAAAACACTACGAGCGGCAGCCTTCGGCGTAGAATTATCGACAAAGATAAAACCGGCCGCACGGCAGGCGGTCCCGACAAATGGAATTTTAGCGATACCCGCCTTCATCACCCACTTAATGGGAACGCCTAAGAAACCATATATCAAGAAAATATCAAACGCACCTTGATGATTAGCGACGAAAACATACGATTGTTTCCGGTCTATATGCTCACGCCCTTTTACCGTCACCGGACAAAGCGCCAGATAGCAAGTCAATCGAGACCAGATCATACCCGGATAATAAGCGAAGATTTTCTCTCCCCCCAATAGACAACCGATGATAACCGTCACAGCCGTAAGTATAGTCAGTACCAGAAATACAGGTACAAAAAACAGCCACAAATAAACTATGTAAAGTATTCTTCCCATACGTAACTATATTATAACACAAATATAGAAGCTAATTTCAATCGTTTCATTATTTTTCTCCGAAAATATTTTCACGATCGGGTTATTATTGCTTTATTTGCGGTAGAAAAGAAAATAATTATAAAATATCTATAACCATGAATGAGTTAATTAAAAATCTAGGAGTGATCGTACTCATTATTGGTGCGGCAGTTTTGGCTGTACCGTTTTTTACCGGTGGTATGACAAATAGTATTCTACTTACAGGTCTGGGATTGGTTCTCCTTGGCTATTTTGGTCATATCGTAATCAACAAACGAGTAGAATAATACACGCTACTTAGATTTAAAAGGAAATGAAAAAGGATGTGCCTCATTGTTTCGCACATCCTTTTTTTGAATCATCATGCAAATTGAGAGATATGCCCAAATCGTTATTGAGTTCCCCATTCCTTGTTTGGTTTATCGCTAAGCCATAATTCCAAAAGGCCACCTTGCTCAAATACGGTATGCGGCAATTGATATTTATGATACATCTCTCCGTTCAAAGAAGCTTTCTGGATATAACAATTCTCAGGGGAGTTATCATGTACTTTAATCTTAAACTCGTTCCCTTTATAATACCGAGAATCCAATCGAATCGTAATCTCATTGAAAACAGGGCTTGTAATATCATACATCGGATTATAGGCAGAGCCTCCATCCAAACTGAATAATCCCATAGCCATCAGTGCACTTATTCCAGCCATCTGTCCTTGATCTTCATCATTTTCGCCGTAGCCTCGCTCTGGCGTAATATCACCATAGGTCTGTTTAGCGACCTGACGCACCCAATATTGAGTCAGCCAAGGCTTTCCTATATGTGAGAAAATGTGCGCATTCGAGCAACCGGGTTGATTGGCATAACTAACATAACTAGACAGGAATCTTGCATTTTTCGACATCTCAAACACATAATTCAATTGAGTAGCTAAGCTGTCATTACCTCCCATCAAACGAGCCAATGTTTCAATGTCATGAGATAATCCAAAAGTAGCCTGCCAAGCATTGGCTTGTACAAACCCACGCTCGGACAAAGGATCCAAATGGACCCACTCTCCTGTTTCTTTTCTAGGCATCATCAACCTCAAATCCGGATGCCAAGACGCAGGCCAGCCCAAGGAACGATTTCTATAATAATTATAATCCTTGAGTTTTCCCATAGCTTTCGCCATTTCTCCCAAAGCCCAATCCTCAAAGGCCCATTGAATAGTCAAGCCTGCCTCTTCTGGGCAATATCCGTGTTTAATATAGAACTCCAACTCTTTATCCATATCAAAGGCAAGCATACCACCTTTCTCATGATTCCTTTTCATAGCCGCATATCCCTCCTTGGGCGACCATTTATGAAACACCCCCCGCTGATAAGCGGAAGTAATCAAGGAGGTAGCCGGACAGCCCGTCATAATATAAGTATAAGACCCTATGGACGGCCCACGAGGTAATAGACCTCCATTCTTGTCATATTCGATAAAAGAAGCGGAAAACTCGTCTAAAACAGAAGGATACGCCAGTCCCCACAACGTGTTTAAATTCCACTGTGTCAACCATAGAGCATCTGAATTATACATATGAAACCTTGATTTTCCTGTTTTATCTTTAGGCAAAGTCCGTACTTGGAATTTAGGAGCAATCGTATGTATCCTTGTTTGTTTTCCAATACGTTCTCCTCCGGACAAATAATCCGGATACTCGCCATTGCTATCATCTATCTTATGGCGCCCCAACAATATGTGCCACAAATCGGTATAAAACTTGGTCTTTTGCTGAAAAGAACCACCTTGCACATCAATTTTTCCCAACCACTCATTCCAAATACGCTCGGACGCACTCTTAACTTGATCAAAATCCCAATGTTTACATTCCCGCTCTATATTCTCACGGGCGTTTTCCTCACTCACATAAGAGATAGCGGTCTTCAACAACAGCTCATCACCAGCCTTAAAAGATCCAAAACAAGCTTCTACGCCAGAAGAAGGAGATTGTTTAAAAGAGGACTTAGGCACGGTAATTAATTCGGAAGAACCCGTAAAATGTCCAACTCCCATTTCCTTCTTATCGCCCACCCAACCATTCAATGCCTCGATTGGCTTATTGAATTGAACGACAAAATACACTTTCGCAACATCCACACCGCCCCATACACGACCGGCTGTATCAAAATATCCGGAGATCTCCGTATCACTCACTTTAGTCACATGAGCATTCAACAAAGTAGAAGTAGCGATATGACCTCCCAAGTTCACCAAGACCTTCGCCAAACCATCTTCCGCATACGTAAGACGATAAAGCCCCACTCGATCCGTAACGGTCTGTTCCACCCATATCTTGTAGGAATCCAAAAATAAACGATGATAGCCGGGTTGAACGATCTCACCCTCATGGGAGAAAGAAGAACGCCAAGCCTTATCCCCCCCACAGACATCTACCTCGTCTTTTACTGGCATCAGAGACAAGCCAGAAATCATCCAATTATGAATTTGCGGAAAACCTAATACCGTTGTAGAGTTATAATTATAACCTCCTCCTCCCTGATTGATATTACGGGTTAACGGAGCGGAACTGATCATTCCAAAAGGCAAGCTTCCTGTAACAAAGAAAAAATACCGCCCCTTAGCCGTCTCGATATACGGATTAACCCATGAGACATAATCTGTATAAGATTCCGGTGCGGGATAAACCTCTATCTCAGACAAACCTAAATCTCGTCCTTCCCCATCTGTCGCCTGAAAACGAAGCCATTCTATTTTTTTAGTCTCAAACGTCACCACTTTCGGTGCTCCATCATTAGGAATCTGGTTGACCGTGATTGAGCTTCCATCGCTAAAGAACAACGTACCGGCCGCCGTATGGCTGTCCTTATCTACCCGATCATATAATATGACTTGATTCGTATAAATGGGCTCTTCCCAATCCAATTGAATCCAAGGATAGGGATACACCCGCCCCCGGAAGTCCAACTTTGTTTTAGCGACCCACTCTCCTTTTCCTGCAATACGAATCACCTGATCCACTACATTCTCACAACCTTGTTCCTGCGTTAACGCAGAAGAGCAAGAGACTTTCGCCAAAGAAGCGATATTATGGGGAGTCGCAGATAGCTCACAGCAAACAACCCAACTCAACAGATATAAAAGAAATCTCAATTGTTTCATCTCTATACAAAAATAATAAAAAAGGCAGCCCCAAACGGGCACTGCCTTTTCTTTCAACCATTCATAAAACTTTAATAACCCGGATTCTGTTTCATTACCTCAGCACCACAAATATCTATAACAGATTGAGGTATAGGAAAATACTCATGCTTTCCTTTTACAAAGCGAGCATTCTGCAAGTGGGAACGGAATGTTTTTTCTTTCTCAAAATACACATTGAGAACCTCATCCGCAATACCCCAACGCACTAAATCAAAGAAGCGGATACCCTCATGAGCCATCTCTAAACGTCTTTCCATACGCAATGCTTGCACAGCCTCATTTTTCGACTTAAATGGCTCGGTATAAATCTCCACCTTATAATTAGCGGCATCTTGCGACTGATCATCCCACAGCTTGACATGCTGTGTATTCTTTGCACGCTCCCTAATTTTATTAATATACTTACGTCCAGTCTCCAAATCACCGGTCTCGATAGCGGCCTCAGCTCTCCACAACAGCAAATCCGCATAACGAATCACGTAAAAATTCAACGCATTCACATATGGCCATATTGGAGAGTAATGGGTAGAGTTCAACGATACCAAACGTTTCTTCGGACTATACGGGCCATATACGCTAGCCTCTCTTGGAGTCCAATCATACACCTGTACATCCATAAACGGAATATTTGGCCGAGCCAAGGTATGATCCAAACGAACATCCACATAGTCGCTTTCCGCTACATCCTTACCATCATTATAAGGCAAGCCGTTTTCATTCGTCTTATAAGCATTTACCAAATTCTGAGTCGGCCGCAAGAATCCATAAGTTGGATAAGGACCTCCCGGCGGTAACAAACGATCGCCATAACTTCCGTTTTGATTACTGGACGCTCCATCGTTAATAGATAACTGAACCGCAAAAATAATTTCTGAGTTGTTATCATTCTCCGGCAAGAACACTTCCCTGAAATCAGGATACAGCGTATATTTCCCGGACTGGATCACCTCATCACAAGCACTTAGGCACTCTTTCCATTTCGACTGATATAAATACACCTTAGCCATATAAGCTTTTGCCGCCATTTTGGTAGGACGTCCATAATCTGATTGGCTTTCTGGCAAGACTTGATAAGCGGCAGAGAATTCCCCCAAAATCTTTTCCCATAGCTGGTCGGACGTAAACTCCATATTCGATTTCGTATGATACTCATTCGGATCAACCACCGTCTCATCAATCCAAGGGATCAAATTATAGATGACTTTCAAGTTGAAATAATAGTGTCCTCTCAAGAAACGCATTTCCGCCAAACGTTGCTCTTTGTTCTTTACCGTACTATTGCTCAACAAACGAATCGCTTGATTACAACGCTTTACACCCTCATAAAGAGCAGCCCAACGAGCCTCAAAATCGATACCCGTCGGATTGGCATTAAAGATTTCCATCAAGTGAATCTGGTTTTGGTCACCGGTACCTCCACCCCCTTTATAGGCATCGTCAGATACGACATCCCCAAACTGCCAATTCGAACAACCGGAGTTGATCGCATCCGAAGCATAATATCCATCCAATACCGCATAAGCACCTATCACGATTCCCTCTATGTTTTCCTCACTTTCTACCTGCTCGGGCATAAATTCCCCTACAGGCTCCTCAGAAAGAAAAGAATCGGCACAAGAGCACATCACTAAAGCCGCAACAACTAAACTAACTATCTTTTTCATCGTACATCAGATTTTCAATTAAAAATTAACATTAACTCCTAAGGTGAATGTCCTTGGCAACGGGTATACGCCACGATCAACACCCATATCCAAATTTCGGTTCTCGGAAGAATAGCTCTGTAAACCCACCTCCGGATCAATACCATTATAGCCCGTTATCGTAAACAGGTTCTGTCCTTGTAAATAAATATAGGTACGTTTCAATTTCAATTTAGATGCGATCCGATCCGGCAAGGTATAACCAATCTTCAAATTCTTCAAACGAACGAAGGAAGCGTTATGAATATAATAAGTAGAAGGCCGGATATTATTATTCGGGTCATCCAATGTTACACGTGGTATATCCGTATTCGTATGATCCGGTCTCCAAGCATCCAGAATCGTAGAGTTTTTATTATACTGAGCTTGATTATAGAACTCACCCAAATAATTTGTCAAATTATAAACCTCGTTACCAAATACCCCTTGGAAGAACGCACTTATATCAAAGTTCTTATAATTGAACCCAAGCGTTAGACCCATACTGCAATCAGGCAGCGGGCTACCTACAAAATCACGATCCTCGCTATTGATTACTCCATCACCGTTCAAGTCCTTAAAGCGAATATCGCCAGGTTTAGCGTTCGGTTGCAACAGCTCGCCCTTATCATTCTTATAGTTTTGGATCTCTGCGTCGTTTTGAAACAAGCCATCTGCCTCATACACGAAGAAAGAGCCGATCGGTTGTCCTACCGCCGAACGAGAGGTCTCTTGGTCAAAGTTTCGTCCATGAAGTTCGCTGCTGGAAAGACCAATATAATCCACGCCATTCAGCTCTGTCATCTTATTCTTGATGATAGAGAAATTATATGCTACAGAGAAGCCAAAATCTTGATTGATCTGTTTCTGATAATTCACCTCCATCTCAAAACCCTTGTTATTCATCTTTCCGACGTTATCCCAAACCGTCATGTTCGTTCCTCCGATCGAAGCAGGTAAGGCTCTACGCCACAACAAATCCTTGGTGTCCTTATTAAAGAAGTCCAATGTCAAATTCAAGTCACCGCTTAAGAAACCTAAGTCCAAGCCAACATTGGTTTGAGTGGTCGTCTCCCACTTCAAATTAGCGTTACCATTACGAGTCTGCACAAATCCTAAATCCACAGAGCTTTGACTTCCATCAATCGGATAATTCGAGGTAGATGAACTACTCTTATAGGAATCGATCGTTGCGTAAGAAGGAACATCAGAGTTACCATTTTGTCCCCAACCGACACGAAGCTTCAAGTTATTGATAGCCTCCACATCAAAGAATGGCTCATTACTGATACGCCATCCCACCGAAGCGGCCGGGAAGTTACCCCACTTATTATTCCCCAAACGGGAAGATCCATCCCGACGCAAAGTGAAAGCGACCAAATAACGATCGTGATAATTGTAATCGATCTTGCCGAAATAAGAGACCATGCTATACTCCGTGGCAGACCCTGAGTTCTTTTGGGTTCCTACATCGCCCGCATCCAAGAAATGGAAGTTAGGATCATCCGAAGGGAAACCATCTCTCGAAGCCGTAAAATACTCATACCGGTTTCTCAACGACTCCAGACCCAACAATGCATTGATCGTATGATCGCCAAATGTCTTGGTATAGTTCAAGGTATTCGTGAACACCCAGTTGAAGTTCCATGCATTCCGGTTAGACAAACCACTTAATTTCTCAGAAGCGTTGATCTCATCATATTTAGGGCTAAAAGAACGTCTGTATAGATTATTATAGTCTGCACCAAAAGAAGTCTTGAACATAAATCCGTCAAACAAGTGCAGCTCTGCGTACAAATTACCCACCAAGCGGCTCTTCTTATCCTTGTTATCCTTATTTCTATGCAACTTTCCCATCGGGTTAGGAATATCCGAAAAGACATTTCCCGCATATTCATCCTCCAAGTTCTTCACCGGTGTGATCGACTGGAACTTATAGGCCTCATACAAAGTTCCTCCCAACGCCGCATTATTGGAGACACTAGTACCCCAAGAATGAGAAAGAGAAATATTCTCCCCGATACGAAGATGGTCATCGAACAATTTATACTCGGAATTAAAGCGACCGCTCACACGCTTGAAATCGCTTAACTTCACCAATCCCTGCTGATCATAATACCCCAAAGAAAACAATTGATTGGATTTCTTATCGGCTTTCGTGAAGGAAAGGTTATAGGATTGAACGATAGCGGCACGCAAAATCTCATCTACCCAATCCACGTCATCAGAAGGAATTTTATGATCTTTATCCAGATATTCGGGCACAACCGCTTGATCACCGTTTCCATAAACATCGTGTGAAGGTGTCTTTCCGTCGTTTTTCATCGCTTGCCACAACATATCGCCAAATTGCTGCGCATTCAACATCTTCAATTGTTTAGCCGCTTTTTGTACACCGAAGTACGCATCTAAATTCACATTGAATTGTCCTTCTTTTCCCTTTTTCGTATTAATGATAACAACACCATTGGCGGCACGCGCTCCATAAATAGAAGCAGAGGAAGCATCTTTCAATACTTGCATGGACTCTATATCATTCGGATTCAAGAAATTGATTCCCCCATCCACGGGAATACCGTCAATGATATAAAGAGGGTCATTGTTACGAATCGTACTATAACCACGGATACGGACAGCGACACCACCACCCGGCATATTATCCGGCATCACGTTCACGCCAGATAACTTACCTTGCATCATTTGGTCTACGCTGGATACCGGTGTATCTTTCAAGTCATCGATCTTCAAGACCGAAACCGCACCCGTCAAGTCCTTTTTACGAGAAACGCCATAACCTACCACTACAACCTCGTCCAAGTTTTGCGAATCCTCTTTCAAAGATATCGTCAGATCCGTCTTCGAGCCCGGAGTCAGCTCCATAGACAAATAACCGATATAAGAAACGACCAGTACCGCATTATCAGGTACTTCCAACGTGAAACGACCATCAATATCCGTGATTGTACCAATAGAGGTTCCTTTCACCAAGACATTCGCACCAATGATCGGTTCTTGACTCGGATCCAATACGACACCCTGTACCTTACGGCCTTGTTGCTGTACGACAGGAGCGGACTCCACCTTACGCGACAAAATGATTTGCCTATCCACAATCTTGTATTCGACCCCCATATTGTCGAAAACCTGTGACAAGACCACACTTATATCCTTATTGCTAGCATTCAAACTGATAAGACGGTTCGTGTCTAGGACATGATTGGAATACAAGAAAGAATAACCAGTCTCCTGTTCGATCCGATCAATCGCTTGTTCTACCGTTGCGTTCTTCAACGACAAGGAAAGTGTCATTCCTTGCGAAGAAGATGTTCCCGCATATAGCTGGAAAGCTGTCAAAAATGTAAATGCCGTACTAAGTTTCAGTATACGGCCCGAATTAGGTAAACACCGCGCAAGATTTCTCTTACGTAAATGAAATGTGCTCATGAGCATACAGATTTAATGATTACACAATATATTAGTATAGATTTCCAATTATCTTTGATAAACATCGATCCTCCGGCGAACAAACGAGGAATCCAGACGTTGCGAAGGCTCTCGTGATGTCCATTCGATAGGAGCAGTCTGTTTCAAATAATCCAAGATCTGTTCCAAAGTCTCCGTAGTAAAGGTCGCCCGATATTTATACTCCGCATTCCCGCTCTTATGCAATACGATCTCCACGTTATATCGTTTCTCCAATCGTTTCAACACCTTATCCAAAGAAGTATTCCGGAAAACTATCCGTCCTCCTTTCCAATCCATTTTCTCCTCCAGGTTGGCCGCAGAAACACTGAAAGTACCGCTCTCCTTATCCAATACCGCCTGTTTGTTCGGCTCCAATCGGATACGTTCATCATTCCGGATCACGTCAATCTTTCCTTTTTCCAACACGGCCTCTATAAAAGGTTCGTCAGCATAGGCATTGACATTAAATTTTGTTCCATAGGCCACCACCCGTAAACCTTCGGAAGTTGATACACAAAAGGGATGTTCCGGATCGGCCTCCACCTCGAAATATCCTTCGCCGGAAAGTAACACCTTGCGCTCTTTCTCCTCGAACACCGACGGATAGGTCAATTTACTACCCGAGTTCAACCATACGACAGACTGGTCTGGCAACACAAACCGAGTAATCGTTCCGGGCAGGGAGTTAACCTCAGCATAAACGACAGGCTGGGACTTCTCGTCATATCTTGTGGCATAATACAAATAGGAGAAAAGTAACGAAGAAAATAACAACGGAAGCACCAATATAACTGCCGCACGAGTAAAAAGCAGCGACAAAGTTCGTCTGACAGCTTGCCGCCCTACCCGACGTTCCATTCGTAGCCATGCCTTTTGCACGTCAATCGATCGATACTCTAATATGTCCTCAGACAAGGCTTTAATTTCCTCTACCTGACGTGACACACTTTTATGTTCTACCTTTCTTTCCATATATTTTCTTCCTTTACTTATAGAGACACACTCTAAAGAAAAACACGACAGCGAAAATGAGTTTTTTTAATTTTGTTCTCTTCAAAAAATATATACCTTTGCCCCATCATGGAAAGAAATCATACCAAGGCTATTAATGTCGATTTACTTTTAGAACAAATTACGACTGAAGATAATAGGCTCGCCTTCCACCGCTTATTCGAGTTATATTATCCGGCACTTTGTATGTACGCCAAACGCTTTATCACAGATAAGGAAACAAGAGAAGATATCGTGCAGGACGTGTTTTTCGCTATTTGGGAAAATCGCAGCCGTATCTCAGTAAAGACCTCCGCACGTAGCTATCTCGTCACTTGCGCCAGAAATCACTGCTTAAATTATCTGCAACGCAACCATGAAAGATATTACGAATCGCTCATCCAAGAACAAATCCCGATCTATGCGGAAAGTAGTGAGGAACTCTACACATGGGAAGAACTGCAAACGTTATTAAGACAAGCCCTTGACAAGCTACCGGAGAACTATCGGCTCGCATTCGAGAAGAATCGTTTCGAGAATAAGAGCTATGGAGAAATCGCAGAGGAAATGCAAATATCCATACGAACCGTGGAAAGATACAAGAACAAGGCAACAGAACTTCTAAAGACAGAGCTAAAAGATTACCTACCTCTATTTATCGGCTGGCTTTTTTAACAGGAAGGGGTTCCCCCCTCCCCTTCATAGTCGTTTATCGTTGGTCCAACCAAATCTTTACCCCCTCAAGTAAAAGCTGGTTCTCATCAGCTTTCTGGGTAGAGAGCCGTAGATAAGTCTCATCCAAGCCCCGGAAATTCGAAGCGTCACGGATCAAGATTCCGTAATTATCTAAAAGGAATTGCTTTAAATCAGCGGCTGTACCCTTCTTCAAACGGACAAGGAAGAAAGTCGTAGAGGTCGGGATTACCTCCAAGCCATCCAATTTACTTAATTGGTAAATAAAATCCGCGGTCTCACGCTGCCATTTACGGATCGGCAACGTAAATTGCGCCGGATGGATCAAGATATATTTACTTGCCTCGATAGCGATAGCATTTACCGACCAAGGTATGATATACTTGTTCACTTTCTCCGCGATCTCCGGAGAAGCGACCAGATAACCGATACGCAAGCCGGGGATATTATAAGCCTTCGAGATAGACTGGACAAGGATTAAGTTCTTATGCGTTTTCACGTCACTCGGCTTTAGCATGTCTTCCGTCGTAAAAGCCACGTATGCCTGATCAATAATGAAGGTAGTCTGCGGATTCGCCGAGATCAAACGGAGAAGCTCCGTACGGTGGATCAGCTTTCCATCCGGATTATTCGGATTACAAATCCAACAGAAATCCTGTCCCTCCAAGGATAACTCTGATAAATCGTCCGATGTCGGGAAGAAAGAGATCTCATGCTCATGCAAACGGCAAGCGTCCTCATATTCAGAGAAAGAAGGAATAGCGATCATGGATTTCGCACCTCGCCAAGCTTGCGCTAACAAATAAAAAGCGGTGATCGAACCATTCGTCACTACGATATTCTCCTCCTTGATCTCATACCGGCGGGCCAACAATCTTTTCAAAGTTGCGGCATCCGGCTCCGGATAACGAGTCAACTTTTCAAAATGCTCGATCAAATGTTCCTTCAGTTTATCTAAATTAGCTCCGTGCCACACATTCGAGCTAAAGTTTATCTTTACCTCGTTCTTTGCGTTATAAAAATCATCACCGTGTCCGTATAACATATACCTGCTTTTTAATTAATACCTATCTGTTAAAACTGTCACAAAATTACGAATCTTTTTGGCTTTTCCTATCAATCGCCTTATAGATCGCATCCTGTATGCGAGTACGTATATCAAGCGATCCCAGTTTATTATTTGCCCGGCTAGGATTCACCCGGTTACTCAAAAATATATAAATAAGCTGGTTATCCGGATCTATCCAAAAACAAGTACCCGTAAATCCTGTATGTCCATAGACCGAGGCGGGAGCCAAAGCCCCACAAGGCGAGGCTTTCGGATTACCAATCACCGGCTTATCAAATCCTAGCCCTCTACGGCAAGTCGGGCTCTTGCTTTGTGTAAACAAACGGCTGGTTTCCAAAGAAAGATAGAGCTCGCCGCCATAAGTCCCTTGGTTTAGCATCAATTGGAGCACCTTCGCCAGATCATTCGCGTTCGAAAATAATCCAGCGTTTCCAGAAACACCCCCTTGAAAAGCGGCCGCCTCATCATGCACATATCCGCGAAGCAATTGACGGCGGACAAACCCATCTTGTTCCGTAGGTACAATTTGCAAGGTGTCCATTCGCTTCAACGGATTATAAGTGGTATGCCAAGCCCCTAACCCGCTGTAGAAATCATCCCGAAGAAGCTGGTCCATCGGAGATTTCATCAGATTTTCCACCATCATTTTCAGCATAATGAAATTCACGCAACTATATACGTACCTACCTCTCGTACCCAAACGGGATTTCTTGATATCTTGAAGGATCGTATCTTTAAAGGAATCACTCACATAGAAATTACGGGCTACCTCAGTCGTAAATCCGGGTTTCCGTGTATCTGATACTACATCTGGAAGATATTTAAAATCATTCCGGACATACGTTTTAGCGTCAAAACGAACCGGATGCGTAGCGTTCTTCGCCGAACTATATAAACTGCCTTTATAACTATCCTTATCAATGGCATCCAGATAGAAATTAATAGTTGGAGTCACTCCCGATTGATGGTACAGTAACTCTTTTATCGATAAATCCTTTTTATTAGACTCCTTCAACTCCGGTATAAAATCGGAGATCTTATTGTTCAAGGTGAATTTCTTCTCATCATACGCTTTCATGACCGCCAATAAAGTTCCCGCCGCCTTTGACGCCGAGGCCAAGTCATAGACCGATGACTCCGTGACCGGCTGCCTACTTTCGTAATCAAAATAACCGAACGATTTATTATAGATAATCACGCCGTCCTTCGCCACCAACACTTGGCATCCAGGATAAGCCTTCTCATCCAATCCCTCTTTAACGATCGACTCAATTACATCCAGACGGTCCGGATTCGCTCCCACCTCTTCCGGCTGGTGATACCCCAAACGAGTCTTTTCCGTAAAAATACCAGTACCCGCATAATACAATCCCGGAATCGAAACCGGAAGTTTCCCTTTCGCCGCAATACCACCGAATATCACTTGGGCCGCATATTCCTGCGCTAAGGGAGTGCCCTCGTAAGCCAACACGACCGCCTTCGCCTTCTCGATCGACTTCTTATATTCCTTACAAGCATATGGTAAGGTAAAGAAAGCATAGACCAACTCTTTCTTCGCGGCCAACTGCCTCAACGCTAAACTCTCGGGAATGCGAATCGTATGTACGCCACAAATGATCACGTCGTATTTTTGCAATTTATTATAAACCTGCTGGACTTGGGCAGCCGTAGAACGCCGTCCGATGCTAAAGCAAGCGATCGAATCATATTCGCCCAGCATTTTCTGGAATTCATTACCAACCCCGTCTCCAATCGAGAGTGCCGCGATCTTTTTCTTATTCAACTGTTTAAGAGGTAAGATCGTATCCTCATTCTTCAAAACGGTAATAGCCTCCGAATTCAATTTCGCCGCCATCCATGCCGCATGCGGAGAGTTCAAACGTTTCGATAAGCCTTTTGTTTCGACCGGCTTATAGGCATTCAATCCAGCGATATATTTGTACCTTAATATTTTCAAGCACTTGGCCTCGATCGCTTCCAGATCCAATACCCCTTCCTCGATAGCCTCTTTCACGGCCGTAAAATCATTGATTGGAGCGGCCGGAGCGAGCAAGATATCATTCCCCGCAAGCAAAGCCTTCACCGAAGGATTATCCGTTTTCTTTGTGGAAGCCCCTTTCATCGCTAAAGCATCCGTAAAGCACAGACCTTGAAAACCGAGTTCTTTCTGTAATAGATCCGTCACTACCGCCTTAGAGAAAGAAGCCGGCTTATGACTTTTGTCCAATGCCGGAACATAAAGATGTCCCGTCATTATCCCGGCGAACCCATCATATATATAACGTTTAAAAGGAAGAAGTTCCACGCTATCCAAGCGGGCCCGGTTATGGCGCACGACGGGTAATGTCTCGTGCGAGTCCTCAGAAGTATCTCCATGTCCGGGGAAATGTTTGGAGACAGACAAGATGCCCGTACTTTCCAATCCTCTTGCGTAAGCAATACCTTTCTCCGACACAGCCTCCGGATTCTCGCCAAACGAACGCAGGTCGATCACGGGATTATCCACATTGCTATTCACGTCCATATCCGGAGCGAAATTTATATGAATTCCCATTTCCCGGCACTGCCGTCCCACCTCTTTTCCATATTCCTCGATCAAGGCATTGTCCTCGATAGCGCCTAGCATCATATTTTTCGGGAAACGGGTGGTTCCGCTTAATCGCATGGAAAGTCCCCACTCCCCATCCAAAGAGACCAACATCGGAATCCGGGAAGCCTTTTGCAAACGATTGGTCACCTCCGCCTGCGTCACCGGATCCCCTTTATGGAACAAGATACCCCCGATCTTGATCTCGTTCACGTAACGCATGAGCCGTTGCATATTCCGATTATCGGATTTAGGGTTCGCTATAATCATAAACAACTGCCCGATCCGTTCATCATAACTCATAGCGTCAAACACGGAATCAACCCAATGATTCATCTTTTCCTGATCCACCGAACGATAAAGGTTCGGGACTGTTTGAGCTCCACCCGATAAAAGGGAAATACAACACAAAAGCAAGATACCAATCTGTCTCATCACAACATTATCATTATTACTCTCCAAAAATAAGAAAATATCGCAATAGTAACGTGAATTGTGATAGGGGTTTTTACTATCTTTCCTGTCTCGTAATAAAAAATGAAGTACTTCATGAAGCTAATACTACTCATAATCTTGATTATCTTCGGCTTTCAATCAAGCGCTTGGGGACAAGCGCCGACTCTCAGTATCGAGGCTAAACAAGAGCCGATCCAAGAAATCATGAAAAAAATAGAGCATCAAACAGGCATGACATTCTCCTACGATCCTTCTATTCTCAAAGGCATTTCCCGGATTACATTCAAATCTGATAACCAATCCATATCGGAATGCCTTACCCGGCTATTCCAAAAGCTCCCTCTGTCTTATCAGATAAACGGTACCCACATCATCTTGAAGAAACGCCCCCGCTCAGTAACCATCAGCGGATTCGTACGGGATAAAGCGACTACGGAGTATCTAATCGGGGCCTCCGTTTATGACTCCCGCACACAAAGGGGCACGGCTACCAATAACCACGGTTTCTTCAGTCTAACCTTACCGGTCGGGGTAGTCCGTCTGGAGACTTCCTACATCGGATACGGACGTTTCTCACATACATTCCAACCGCTCGAACGGGATACCGTGATGGAAATTCTGCTGGAAAGCGGTGAAGCATTGGCCGAAGTTGTCGTTACCGGTAGTAATGACACACAAAACCCGATACAAGCCCCTCAGATGGGAACGATTAAAATAACCCGGAAGATGATCAAGACCATCCCGACCTTATTCGGTGAGGCCGATGTGATCAAAGCCCTGCAAACCCAACCCGGCGTATCAGCCGGAACGGAAGGATTAGCCGGGATGTATGTCCGTGGGGGGAATGGAGACGAGAACCTGTATATGATAGACGGAATCCAACTGTATCAGGTCAATCATCTCGGAGGACTTTTCTCCGCTTTCAACGCCGAGGCTTTGAAAGATGTGGATTTTTATAAATCCGCTTTCCCCGCCCGCTATGGGGGAAGGCTTTCCAGCGTAGTGGATGTGCATACTAAAGATGGCAATATGAAAGTGTACCATGGTAGCACCATGCTGGGATTGACCTCCGGTAACTTAAATTTCGAAGGGCCGATCATTAAAGACCGGACTTCGTTCAACGCCTCCTTCCGTCGCTCTTGGCTGGATGCCTTGTCCGCACCGGGTTTGGCGATCTACAATAAAATTCAGAAAAAGAAGGGGGAGAAATTCAGCGCACGCTATGCTTTTACCGATCTGAACCTAAAAGTGAACCACCATATCAATGACCGGAGCCAAGCTTACGTTAATTTCTATTTCGGACAGGATTTCCTAAAAGGAGGAAGTTCCGAGTTCTCCGTAGGTGATGATATAACCCCTTTCGAGAACAAGGACTTTGGAAAGATGCGCTGGGGTAACATCGCATTATCTTCCGGCTGGTCGTATGTGTTTAACAACAAGATGTTCGGTACCGTCACCTTGGCTTATTCCCATTATCAATCCAAACTAAAACAAGAGACTTCACAATACTACGGAACCGAGGGTGACAAAGATTATTCTTCACGTTTTATCGAGACCTCAACCCGAAACGGTATCAATGATTTCGGAGTCCATGCGAACTTCGACTATATTCCTACCCCGGCACATCATATCCGTTATGGCACCGACTATCTTTACCATCGTTTCAGCCCGGAATATATCGAGGAAAAGACCTCCGAGAATTTGTCTCCGACCAAACGAACTACCGGAGACGAGCGCCTTTCAGCGAATGAGTTGGCTGTTTTCGCCGAAGATGACTGGGCGATATCTCCCATTGTCCGGGTTAACGCCGGATTACGCCTGAACATGTATAATATACAAAAGAAGACATATGTCTCCTTAGACCCTCGTTTATCCGTACGCTTCCTGCTCACGAGGAATCTAAGCCTTAAGACCTCATACGCCCGGATGAATCAATACGTACATCAGATCAGCGAAAGTTATATGAGTCTCCCTACCGATATGTGGATGCCGGTCAGCAAGAAGCTGAAGCCATTGGAGAGTGATCAAGTATCCGTCGGCGCTTATTACAATTTACACAAAGACTATTCCTTCGCGGTGGAAGGTTATCATAAATGGATGAATCACCTACTGGATTATAAAGATGGTTACAACTTCTTACCCTCGTTCGTCGGTTGGGAGGAGAAACTGGCCGCCGGTAAGGGGTGGGCCTACGGAGCGGAGTTTATCGCCCGGAAAGAGACGGGGCGTATAACAGGATGGATCGGATACGGACTAATGTGGAGCGACCGGCAGTTCGACGAGATTAATAATGGCAAACGTTTCCCCGCGAAATACGATAACCGCCATAAGCTGAATATCGTCGCAAACTGGAAGATCAACGAGAAATTGGAACTGACCGGAAGCTGGACTTTCATGACCGGAAACCGGGTTACGGTGGCATTCGAGAATTACGAGGATTTGGGCCTCACTCCTGTCCCTCCGCTCTTACCGGAAGGAGGCTTGGACTATTTCACGGAGCGTAATAACGTACGTCTCCCCGCTTACCACCGCTTAGATCTGGGGATTAATATTTATCGACCTAAAAAGAACGGCCATCTCGGTATCTGGAATATCAGCGTATATAACGCTTATTGCCAGATGAACCCGATAACTATCCATAAGCGGTCTTGGATAAACTACAGCCATTATTTCGAGACGTTATCGCTCTTACCGATCATTCCGTCTATATCATATACTTATAAATTCTAAAGAACATGAAACCTATATTCTATTTATCAATCTTATTATCCAGCCTGCTCCTAACCTCCTGCTACAGGAAGTTTGACCTAGAGGAATATCGTACTACACCGAAAATGGTGATCAACTCGGCCTTCTCGCCGGATACAGTCGTAATGGCCAGCATATCCCGCACATGGTTTCACTCAGAGAGCAAGCCGGACGTGACGATTCGAAACGCCAAGGTGGAATTATACATAGACGGGATCTTCAAGGAGGAGATGCCTTGGAAAGAATATTCCTATTGGAAATCTTCTCGTTGGCTCGGAGAGGATCGAGGTGGATGGGTAACAGATACGCTTTATATATCGAATACGGTTCCACAGCCCGGACAAACCGTAAAGATTGTAGCTTCCACCCCGGAATATGGAACAGCCTCGGCGGAAGATAAGATTCCTTCCAAGACCGAAATCAAAGGCCTGCGCATAATTCCCCGTAAAGAAGCTACCGGCAACGGCGGTACCCTTGTCGATGGAGATGGGAATATCTCCTACATAGAAGAAAACGATGTGCTTATCTATCAAATCACTTTCCAAGATACCCCGGGTAAATCAAATTACTATTCTCTACAGATATGGGGAGATGACGACCATCTTGGTGTCCTGTTGGACTTCTCCGTAGATCCCGTATTCACGCAGCAACAAGGTATCTTGGATGAGGTTTTCGGCTCCTCGATGGTAAATTGGCGGGGACGGGTATTTTCCGACGAGCTGTTCGACGGAAAGGAATACACATTGCAAGTAAAAGAACAACTCAGGTCCGATACTAAATATTATACCAAACGCCATATTCGTTTATATTCCCTGTCCGAACCCTATTACCAATATCTGCTATCTTTACAAAACATCGAGAATGAAGGTATCATGGGCGGACTTACGAATGTAGGTCTGGCCGAGCCTGTCCGGATCTACAGCAATGTGGAAGGAGGAACGGGAATCGCTGGTGGATGTCAATGGTTTGAATCCTTGGTAGACATAAAAGATTTAATCAAATAGCGAGCAAAAAAGCATCTATCTATTGCGAATCAAATATTTATTTCGTTACTTTGCACCCGCTTTACGTAATCTCTGTCGGGAAATGTAGCCCGTTAAATTGCGTTTCATTATAAATTACAATTAAAAAGCTATAAACAATGGATTTAATTAAGATTGCAGAAGAAGCGTTCGCTACGAAGAAGGAACTTCCTTCATTCAAGAGTGGTGATACGATCACGGTAGCTTACCGTATCAAAGAGGGTAACAAAGAGCGTATCCAGCAGTATCGCGGTGTTGTTATCCGTATCTCCGGTCACGGCGACAAAAAACGTTTCACAGTTCGTAAGATGTCTGAGAACGTAGGTGTAGAGAGAATTTTCCCGATCGAATCTCCGTTTATCGAAAGCATCACGGTTAACAAAGTCGGTAAAGTACGTCGTGCTAAATTGTACTACTTGCGTGCCCTTACCGGTAAGAAAGCAAGAATCAAAGAAAAGAGAGTCTAATCTCTCCGATTCTATTGCCATACGAAAAGCCATCCAGCGGAATGCCGGATGGCTTTTTGTTTATCGTTTCTTACAATGCCTATCGTAAGCATCTAACAATGCCCATTCAAAGGAGCTTACGATGGGCATTATAAGAACCTTAGAATGGGCATTGAAAGAATCATATATCCAAATCACGCCACGGACTACCGTCCGGAGGACAATTTACAGACGATACGAGTACCATCCGTTGCCTCGATAACGAGAAGTAAGGGGCTACGTATGGATAAGCGATAGATATCACCTTGTTCCATTTGGCCGTTAGTACCTAATAAGTCCCCCTCGAACGAATAAACCATCAATCTACGGATCGCTTGGCGAGCAGTCACGCAGAGTTGGTTCCCGGAGAAAGCGATCGTGACTAGTTCCTCCCTAGCGATCGTCTCATTGGCCACCGTACCTTTGGTATACACCGCACGAATAGCGGGCAAGACCGCACGTAGGATATTGACATCGAAATCATAATGCAAGGCTTTCGACAATAACTGATCCAGCAAGTACCATCCCATAAAGGTATGGTCTACGATCGGCTCGGCCTTCAAGTTAATGACATCGCCTCGATAGCGAGTCACTTCCGCCCAACCGTTCTCTCCACCCTCTACTTCCAAGTCAACGGGTAATTCCCGAAATTTAGCCTCTAGCTTACCCATATCTTTACCGATCAAGATCTCATGGCTCATCTCCGCTTCCGGGATAAACACGCCATCCAAATACCAACCTTCAAAAGCATAACCCGGTTTTGGCATCGCGATGATCTCGACCGTTTGGCCGGGAATGGCTTCGCCTATCACTTCCACCTCGCCGCCTTTCTCCGTAGATGAAGGATCATCCGGATTCGGCCCGGGTACGATCTCCACCTCATCCACCGGTGCCTCTCTCTTCTTGAAACGAGCCTCGATCGTAGTGGTTCGCTTACTAATAGTCAACGTATAAGAGATGTCGGTAGACAGGCACATACCCGCCTCATCATACCAGCCGATAAAGTCATAGTCTTTCGTAGGCGAGGCGATCACGGTCACCTCATCCCCTAACTCATAGATACCGTTTCCGCTTTGCGATACATAGCCGGCCTCCGGATCGGAAGTGTTTACGTAAAGGCAATACCCGATCTCCGGCTCGATAGGACTTTGCGGCTTCCAGTCGTACACGGCCCGCAGGTACACATGCTTGCCCGGCATGGTGAAGCGATAGGTTGTCTCTTCCGATACATTCTTCCCATCGCTCTCCCAATGGTCGAACACATAATCGGGATAAGCATGGGCGATAAGTGTCACCTCTTTGCCATTCTCATAAATACCTTGGCCACTCTGTTCTACCCATCCGGCCATGGAAGGAGCGACGGTCGTAATCAGATTATAATAACCATCTCCCGGCTCCGATGGATTCTCCTTCGGGTTAAAACGTAGCTTGGCAATCAAGCGAGCGTTTTTCTCCGTAAGGGTGAAGGTATATTCCGAGAGGCCGGACAATTCTTCTCCATCAGCGGACTGCCAAGCCACAAACTCATAATCCGTATGCGGATAGGCCCGTACCGTTACTTCCGTACCCGTATCATAAATGCCGGAGGGATTCGTTTGCTCCAAATAAGCGGATCCGTGGGGATCCGTGGAGAGTAAGAGCGTTAGTTTCCCCGGCTCCGGTGGAGGAGTCGGATTGAACTCATCCTGCGCATAGACTTGCCCGATGGATCCTCCGAGGAAGATCCAAAGAGACAAAGCCATCGTAATATATCGAAACAATCGTTTTCTCATAGCGATTACCATTTAATGGAACAAGTCTGACGCTCGCCCGCTTTTGTCGTCCATGTCATGTAATAAATACCAGACTGAGGTAGGGCCATACGTACCTCACCATCCGTCACTTTACCAGCGAAATGAATACGACCCGCCGCATCGCATACACTCAAAGTTTCCACATCACGCAAGCCGGACACGATCAACAAGCCTTCTCGCACGTTCCAGCGAATCGACGCATCGATTGCCTCAACAGAAGTCACCACATCGCTTCTCAGCTCAAAGCGGTCAGAGAGGGTTCCAGCCTCGGCCTCGAAGGTATAAGCCTCTTGGTTCAGGTCGCATACGGCACCCGTCTGCTTATCCACTAACTGAATACCTTTGCCAATCCTCTCTTTCAATGAGATCGTATAGCTTCCCTTAGCAGGCAGGACACATCCAAGGCGTACCACGCCATCCGCTACCGGACGCTCGTTGATAGCCAATCGATTCCCTTGCGTATCCAAGCTATAGAAAGAGGCGGCCTCCGCATTCGGACTGCCGAACTTGGCAGCATCAAGACCGATCTCATACTCCAGCGAGGCAGCCTCGTTGAATACCACACGGGTACGGTCGCTTGCCTTCTCGCCTGCCAACAGCAGGTTGACAACTTGACGGTTATCCACACTACGTAACGCTGAAGCTGCTTGCGTTTCCCTCGGCAGGGCAGCCACACGGCCCTCCGGATTGAATACTAAGTTGGAAGTCTTCTTTTGTACGAAGAAGGCCGTAAGCGGTGCCAGATAGACATCCTTATCATCCTGCGTATAATACTCGTAGTTATTCAAATCGGGAGACCAAACCGTCACCGTAGCGTCCAATCCATCAGCGAACAATCGCTCCACGCTATAATAGGCGGGATACGGATTCCCCACGAAGTTCCAATTGGCATTCATGGCATTATCCGAAGCGTAGGTATTCAACGGAATCGTCACGCTCGCCCGATTAAAGAGAGCTTTCATATCACCGGTCTTGGTGGTAAATGCATCGGGTAACCCATCGTTACTGTTGAACTGGATGATATATCCCGTATTCGCCTTCAAGGTCTCCGAATCGGAAAGCTGTCGCCACGACTCGCCCACTCCCTTATCGGCACGAGACTTGCCATCGTATTCCCGTACGACAAAGCGAGCGTCGCTGCTTGTCAGCTTGATCTCGGACATCTTCAAGTCGTAGGGAAAGGATACGAAATGCCAATAGTTACTCCTAGCGTTCCAATTGAAGGAGATCGCCTCGGTCTGTATCTCAGCATCCACCAGCAAGGAGGCATCCCGATAGTAAGCAAAGCTCTTCGGTTTCCAAATCTCATTACCCTCAACGGTGAGGCTACCGTGATGCAAAATTACAGCAGGTCCATCCACCTTATTCTGATCATTTACGATGACATTACCACCGTTAACAACCATAAGTCCA
Source organism: Parabacteroides sp. AF39-10AC (assembly GCF_003635405.1). Taxonomy (NCBI): domain Bacteria; kingdom Pseudomonadati; phylum Bacteroidota; class Bacteroidia; order Bacteroidales; family Tannerellaceae; genus Parabacteroides; species Parabacteroides sp. AF39-10AC. Next base: position 69,246 of record NZ_QTLP01000015.1, read on the forward strand.
TCGTCGAAGAAACGAGCCTCCAAGGATCGGTCTACCATACCAACTTGCACCGTCAACTCTTCTTCCTTGGAAACACATTGATCATTCTCATACCAACCAGCAAACAATCGAGGATCATCGGCAGGCATCTCCACCCTCACCGTAATGGATTTACTATCATTTCTTACCATTTGAAGAAGGTCTGATGTATTAGGGAAACTTATACGCACGAATTTACCGACAAATGCTTTGTCCTCCTTACCTGCCTTATAAGTATATATAGTATCATCGGAGACTTTTGTCTCACCATCATACCAGCCAAAGAACAAATTAACATATTTAGCCCAATAATAATCTTCCCAATTTCCATCCTGACAAACCGCCTTCAAAGTCACTATTTCCCCCTCTTCATAGGCACCGCTACCTTCTACCCATCCATAATTTTCATTATTAGAAGTTGACGTAATCAACTGCCCAAACTCCACAATGTTATTTCCGAATGGAGACCAATAGGTGTTTGCTTTATAAGTATCCTTCATGCCTTTCGGGACGTAAACTTTACAGGTGGTCTTATCTACGGATTTAAAAACATCAGCTCCATCCAAACGTACCATCTCTGTAGACTTCAACTTGATAGATGAGACCTTTGCGGAAGCGAAAGCAGAATTGCCTATGGATCGTAAGGTACCGGGGAAAGATAATGTGCCGGTGATCGGACATGCATAGAATGCATTGTTGCCTATATAAGACAAGGACGTATTCAAGAAGTCCACGGAAGTAACACCAGTATTATTAAAAGCGTAACCGTCAATCCGCTCCAATCCATCCGGAAGTTTCAATGAAACGGGTACGCATGAGCTGGAAGAGAAAGTAGAGTAACCGATCGCCTTCAAGTGAGACAATAACGATAAATCAATCTTTTGCAAGCTGTAACAGTCCGAGAACGCAGACTCCCCTATCCTTTCTACAAACTCGGGCATATTCACTTTCCGCAATGCGGATAAACCAGAGAACGCAGAATTACCTATCTCCTTTATCGTATTCGGAAGAATAACATCTTCCAAATAACGCAACCCTCCAAACGCATAATTCGGTAATCGATCCTCTTCCATCGTAGCCTTGCTCAAATCAGCCTTTTGCAACAGCTCTATTTGCTTAATGACCTCGAAGTCACTAGCGTTCATCGGACCGATGATACGCAAATCTAAGATAGTAGCCAATGGAATATTCAGTTCCGTCAATTTCGCACCCAGCGAACCGGCCGCATCCAAGGTCACTACTACAGGATCCGCATCGATCTCTACAATCTTGCTTTCTTTCCAAAAAGCAGCCTCACGATAAGCCTTAGCAAAGCCTTTCGGTACATATACCAACGCATTCTCCAAACCGATCGATTGCGACAAGCCGATCGGCTTCTCAGCCTTCATGATTACTTTCGCTCCTCTTCCCGAGAAAGATCCGTTATAAAAAGCCTCTCCTTTTATAGTCAACACAGATTCCGGGATCGTCAGTTCCATCAATGATTCGTTATAAGGAAACGAACGCTCACCAAGCGTCTTCACCGTAGAAGGAATCGTATAAGCCTCATTCTTCTTTCCCGCCGGATAGAGTAATAAAGTAGCCTTGTCCACCACAAAAAGGACTCCATCGATAGAGGTATAGAAACCGTTATTGATTACGACTTCCTCCAAAGAAGAACACCCTTCAAAAGCAGCTAGATTCAACGTATTCAAGGATACACAATTACTCAGATCTACTTTTTTCAAGCTTTGACAAGAACTAAACGTTCCAGAAGAAATAACTGCGAGCTGTGTGCTTTTACTGAAATCAACGCTAGTGATATTACGACAATTAGAAAAGGCAGATCTACCCAATTGGGTGATTCCAGAAGCAAAAGCGATATCACCAGCCAAGGCACAACCTTCAAAAGCTCTTTCGCCTATATCTTTTAAGGCTGTCAATTGAGAGAAATCGAAACCAGATAATTGATAACACCCATTAAATGCATAAAATTCTATCGTCTCCAATACCGTACAGCCATCCAACGCAACACGTGTCAAATTACGACAGGCATAAAACGCATACCCTTGAATCGTCTTCAATGCCGAGCAACCAGATAACTCCACCGTTTGCAAAGAGGAACACTCGCCAAATACCCAACTCCCCAAACTCGTCAGCTTAACGCATCCCGTCAAATTTACCGTCACTAAATTGCTACAAAACCTAAAAGCAGAAGACCCTATTTCCACTAAATTCACACACGTCGATAAATCCAAGCTCAGCAAACCACTACATTTATAAAAGGCATTATATTCTATCCTCTGCAATTGCGTAGCTTTCGAGAAATCCAAGTCTGTCAAGGTACTACAGTCAGAGAAGGCCTCCCGCTCTATAATTTGAAGTACTCCCGGAAATACCACTTTTCGGAGCGTCAACTTGTTTTGGAAAGAATTAGCTGGGATATAGCGTAAATCTGCCCAAGCGCCACCCATTTTAGGCAACTCCGTCACCCCACTCATATCCAGCACTTGAAGCATACCCATCTGCTCCTTCATCGTCTTAAAGTCCTCCGCTCTCAGTAGCCCATTTACTTTCAAGCTCGTTACCTTGCCCACATCCGCTCCTAGCTCGGATGCCAGCGTATTGGCAGAGGTCAGTGTTACCTCCTTCACCAATTGCGCATATACACTACTACTTATCCCAAGTCCTACGAGAAAAGCAAAAAGAAAGAAAAGTTTTTTCATACTCATTCTATTTGAATTAATAATTGATTTGCCCTACAATCATCAACCGCTCCTTATCATCCACACAAAGAAAAAGCGCGAGGCTTAGCCATTGTCACCCACCTCTAGGTATCCCCATACCCTGCCCGGATAACAAACAGCAGCCCCACGCTTCATTATAAGATGCTCCTCTCGAAGTAACTATAACAAGCATGGGCGTCTGTTGTTATTATTCCCGGGCACGAAATTGGGGATTTCAGAAGTGGGAATAATATCTTTTAACGCCTTTTCCACGAAAACGAACCCGCCGAGCTTCCACTCTAACGGCTCGGTACAAAGTACGGAATTTCCCATGAATCCCGCAAACATCCATGCGAATATTTAGAATTCCTCATCCAATCCATAAGGACAAAAGCCGAAACAAACCAAAACAAATGTTTCTTGAACCCTATGTAAATTTCCGCACTACCTAATATATACTTTATTCAGCGACAGCGAACGTTCGTTCGGCGGCAGTGAATATATATTCGGCGGCAGCGAATGATCGTTCGCCGCCGCCAAACGAAGAATACAAGCTTATCTTTTAGAGAATAAGAAGGTTATAAAGGAAGAATACGAACAAGTGTCCTTTTGTATAGAAGGAACCGCACGCAAGTTAAGACACTAGCCCTGTTTATCTTGCAGCTCTCGTATGATTTCGTCAAGAATGTAGAGATCGCTTTTTAAAAGCAAATCTCCGTTCCGTAATGTTAGGCATTTATAAGTATCACTATTATAAAAAAGGTCTAATGCTTTATCGGTAGAAATACGCAAACGAGACGCAAGCAGTTCGATAACTCCCCTATATTTACCCTGCATAACCGTATCAGCCGCACCAGGGACAACAAGTGGAGCAGATGTTTTAGGTAAAAGAAACGCTTCCGTAAAGCAGAGGCAACGATCTATGATCTCTTGGTTAATTATGCAAATCTGGTTATTAGGCTCTTGATGGATAAGACGAGCCAAGGCCTCCTCGCGTGTATAATCCCCACGCATATAAAGGTCAATCGTACGAATCACACGGTCATCCGCTATACCTCCTTCTATCATGTCATAAGCTGACCACAAATTTCGACCTTGACGACAGGCCACTACAAAGTCTAACCAATCAGCATCATAAGTTTCGAAACATAAATAGCGATATGGCAAGACACGACAGACATCCATATCCAAAGAATAAACATTCAGCCAAGCCTCATCCTTATGACGTACCTCTGCTGTACGAAGTGCCCAACGAACTGCCTGTTCTTTCAAGTCCGTAACATAGAACCCGATTCCAAAATCCAGATTAGGCCGGCAAACCCCAGCCAAAGGCTCCTCTATGCGGCAAGTGGAACCATGATAAACCGTCAACATAGTGTTTTCCCTTTCTCTTCAATACTACGGAAGGGTTTATATCCGTCCGGGAGCCATTGAGGATCACGATAGTAAATATATTCTAAGATGGAGTCTACGATATATGATTTCCCTTGCGTATGCAAGGTATCGTAATAAGAGCGGATATAGCCATTGATCGCTCCTAGTTCCTTCAGTTTATTATATACATCCGAACCATAACGCCCTAATCGTTCCGCGGTACTCTCTATGCAATAAATCATAAATTCCAGTTGCTTCTCCTCTATAGTCATAACCCTATCCTTTTTCTGGTTATAGATAACAAAGTTAGCAAATACTTCTCAGTTATACAAAGACAAATATCATTTTAGTACTACCACTACGGAATCCTCTATTATAGATAATTTCATCCACGGATTTTATCGCATGAGCCGCTTTTTACGTACATTTAAAGCAAATTCATCTAAGCGACATGGAAAAATGGATAAACAAATCGAACTATCGCAAACAGAAATAGAGCTAGCGTTCGCTTCCTTTTGTATAGAAGGAACCGCACGCAAATTGGGGCAGCCTTATCAAGAGGTGTTCGCACGCATGAAACGGGTAGGAATGATAGAGAACTATATCCTACCCAATTATGATATATTGCATACTGAAAGCCGCGAACACGTAATCGACAATATAGATGTAACTTACTTCCGACTATTCAATATACCCGATTCATTATCTGAATTATATAACTTACGATCCACGGATTTGTATTTGCGACCGAAATCTAAGTGGTAAGAGAATCCAATCTCGAAGCCCGGATAAATATCACCAAAACGCTGATCGGTCACATAGGGAGCGATCGCTGAATGGTTCTTACTCCGGTAACGGGCGGATGAGGTAAATTGGGTAGAGAAAGAAGCGCTTAACTGAACCTTCCCGATTCTATAACCGATACCCAACCTATTAAAACGATCGGCCTCACGACTGGTCTCACCCGAAAAACTATAGCTTCTCTTATAAATCAACAGGTTAAAATTAAAGTTCTTCACATCGCTATTCAAAGAGATCACATAGAAGGGATCCGTGTATGTATGCGAATAGCTATTTCCATTCGATTGGAAATGGTTCAAGCCTCCGGAGATATTCATGCGCAGATAATCGCCGAAGGGTGAATAATTCAAATACAGTTCCGGCGTAAAACGATGGAAACTCCGTTGGTTATCGTAGGTACGGATAAAAAGTCCCCGGCTAACGTCATACAGGGTCTCTTCCATGACCATGCGGGGCTGGTATTGGTAAGAGAAAGTAAAGCCGGCCTTGACCTTTGCCGTATTCACATGAAATTCCACGGCGTTGTTATGATATAAGAAAGGGGATAGACCCGGATTACCTCTACGAACCTGTAAGGAATCAATCCATTGCTCCACGTTACTCAACTCAGACAAGGATGGGTTTACATTGCGCAGGGTATACCGATAACGAGCGGATAATACCTCATTGATAGTATAAGTAAGTGTTACCTGCGGGCGGAAATACCACCGATTATAAGAGCCCGAGTTTTCTTGCGATAGATAATTACGGGAGGCGCCCAAACCTACGTTATAAACCAACTTCTTCCAAGTTCCTACGTATTGCGCATACATATACGATTCAGATTCCGTCATATGGGTCGTATAATCACCGGAACCGGAATATACGTTGTCCGTATAAGCCTGCGTATGTTTCAAACCGGCGGAAATACGACCGGTCTCTAGCTCTTTCTCGTAGATACCCTCTCCGATTACCGAATAGCGCTTTCCATCTACTTTCGTATAAATATCTGTCAAAGGAATACTTTCCAGTTCTTCCCGGTAGGTATGACGGCTATCGGTATTCGAATAAGTTCCCACGACATTGACAGCCAATGATTGTTTACGTGGTAATTTCCGGAAATAATACAAGTCGAGCGAGGGACGGGTATTCAAGGATTTATTATTATCGATAAGATCGGTCGTCATCTTGCTCTCGCTATTCCTTAAAAGGGCATTGCTATAGTTATGCGGATAGTCATAATAATAAAAATTCAGCTTAGCGTTCAAGAAATAATCATCATCCTTCGTGTAGTTATAATTCGCCGTCGTAGTCCAATACATCTCATAATCCCTCCCGGGGATTCCTTCCTGTGTTCGCTGGAAGGTACCATCTGGGGTATGAAAGATTTCCGTCCGGTCTTGCCATGCCTCTTTATACCGGTGTCCGTTCGCAAAGCTGGATAAAGAGAATTCCGAACGTCCTCGGTTATACTTACCATATATATAATCTGCCATCCAAAACGTGTTTAATTGATGGCTTAAATCCACGCCGAGATTTCCACCGGAAGTCCGCTTGATCGTTATATAATCCAAGACGATATCGACTCCTTCCCCATATCGCAAGCCGGGGTTATCGTGATATTCCACCCGTTTGATATCCTCCGGCGAGAGGGCTGCGACTTCTAAGGAAGAAGCCAACACGCCATTTATACGCAACTGAACGTTTCCATTCGCCATAGAGATACTTTTCGTATTCGGATCTACCCATAGACGAGGTAAGGACATCCGCCTTGTCAAATCCAAGCCATCCATCGAGCGCCGCACTTGGTCTTTAGAGGGGAATATAAGTTGACGGTCTTTCTTCCTTATAATCGAAGAGGCTTGAATGGTAACCTCATCCAAATCGATCGTTTTCTCCTCTTGTGCGTTTACCAAAAAGGCAACGCAAATCAATCCCACAAATAATACTTGTCTTCTCATAAAATTCAAATTTGATTCGAGACAAATGTAAGGAGGGAAACAGCTAAAATCGATTTATACAGGCAAGAAACTAAAGTGCAAGGCATTATGCATATACACTGATTTACAAAGTATTAGCAAACGACTTAGAGAGAAAAGTTTATATTTGCCGTTTGAGCACTTATATTGCCGATGATATCCTCTTTCTCGTCCATACCCAGCTTATGGCGGATGTCCGTCTTGCGCTGATAGATCGTACGGACGCTTTGTTGGGTGACTACACTGATTTCCTTGGTAGAGAAGCCGGCGCATAGCAAGCAACAAAGCTGGATTTCTTTTTCCAGCAAACGCCCATCAGACAATCGGACCAGATGCGTATGGAAATTATCATAGACCGCATCGATAATCGGATACAGGTCATCCCATACCAAAAGCGTATCTACCGGGACATCCTCATTCGTGATACGAGTCATTTGCTGGAGCAATTCCTTATTTTGTTGCGTGGGAGTAGTCGCCATCAAGCGGATAACACCCAATTGCTGCAACAAGACCTTACGGAAAAAGGCACTATCGGGTTTCTCCTCCTCCGCTACGGATTGCTTGGACTCATTCAAGAGCTGACGCAAGGCTTCCAAACGCTCCTCCATATCAATCAAACGGTTCCTTCGGTTACGGATATATAAGAAAACTCCACCAGCTACCAATATGGAAAGCAAAGAAACGATCACCAAGATAGAGAACGTACGCTGCCGGCTCATCTCCAAGCGAAGATTTTCTCGGCGTAAACGATTTTGATCGACCAATCGTTCCCGCTCAGCCTTCTCCGTTTGGGATTTCACGGTATACAAAGAATCGCAATATTGCCCTAATCGGGAAATATCCACCGGTTTATTTTCCTTTACGCCCAATATAAATTGATAGGCATAATTCAGCGCATGCGAGGCTATATCATCACTGTGACTAAGTTCCAAGCCTAACGTATTCTTCTCGATATACTTCCGGGCAGAATCCAATTCCCCTAGATTGATCCAAGGCATAACATAGGATCCCGGGGTCTCTCGCTCCGGATATCGTTCTTCCAACAAACGTAAATAGCTGATAGAAGCCTTGGGATTAAAATCATACAAGAAATCCGCATAATTACGGGCAAAATGATGGGCATACCATTCGATATTCTTAGCCAAGGCCGAGTCCGCGGCCAAACGAAGATAATAATCCGCCGAGTCCCTCATTCGCAAGCGGCTATAACTCAACCCGGCCATATAATAGGCCATCTCCTTAAATCCAGCTTTTGGCGAGGCTTCCCATTCCTTCGAGTCTGCGATCGTTTCCCGATACAACCCCTCACCAAAGCTCAAGGAAGTCAATCGGTCATAAAAACGTACAAGGTAGGTCGAATCCGAACGGGAATAAGCGGAATCTATCGCCTCTCGGTACAAAGCACGTCTTTGTTCCAACCCCTTCCGGGAATCACCCATATAAATAGCCTTTACGAAATAAGCGGAAAGTAAAGGCTCCGAGGCATGCTCCTTATAATAATCCACTGAGTAGTCGATGAGCGAGTCGTTCACTAAGCTGCGCCCCTGCAAGAGATGAAGCCAAGCGAGCCTCCGTCCATACTCTGCCTTATCGCTATCCGAAAGAGCGGAAAGCGTTATTTGTTCCTCCAGCAGCCAGGCAGCGCTATCTAAGTTATTCTCGTTTACCAACCGGTCCGCCTCCGCAAATTTTTCCCGGACGGATTTACCGCCACAGGAAAGCAACAGGCAGACACTGGCCAGAAATATGTAGACAAACCATTTCGTCATAGCGACAGAGATCCTAATTTCCGGCAAAGGTACATTATTTTCGGAAGCCCGGGCGATTCACCGATATTTTTATCCGTTTCGTCGATTCCTTTTCCCGCTCGGATAAGGAAGCCCTATCTTTGTAAGCAGACAAAGGGTTTATCTATGTTACAATTAAAAAGAAACGACTTATTGATCGGCTTCACGATATCCGTCTTGCTTAGTATTTTCGTGAACTTCGCCCTTCTGATGCGTAAATATGAGTTCGAGACCGGAAACCCGAGCATGGGTATCCAGCCTCCGGATCGCACCATGTATTATTTGCTAATCTGGTTCTTCGTGTTCTCCTTCATCTTATTTATTGTCAACAGCTTGATGTATAAGCTCGGGGACAAGCTTTTCCGCAGGAAAGAGTATAAAAGGGTATTGCTGGTTTGCGTAACTTGTATCAGCATCGCCTACGGCATGTTTCATCTATCGCCGGTTTTGTACACGGCCATTTTCGTAGAATGGCTTGGGGAAGATGGGCCCCAGCCAGCTACCCAGGATATCATGATCCGCATCGACCGGGGCAGGATGGCTACGCAAACCATCAGGTCTGCCGAACGCCGGGGCATACCGGTACCTCCCAAGCCTTTCACGGTCCCTAACTCTTTCATGACGGAGCATCTTTTCGTCTTCCTTACGGTTATGCTAAGTTCCGTACTAATCCGCCTGTTAAGCAGCAAGCAACAAATGAAACTGGAATATGAACAATTGAAGACCGAGAAGTTACAGAATTCCTATAACGCCTTGATGGGACAAATCAACCCACATTTCTTCTTCAACTCCTTAAATGGATTGAACGCCTTGATACAGAGCGGAGAAAAACAACAGACGTTGGCTTATCTGGATGAGCTATCCAACGTCTTCCGGTATATCTTGCAAAGCAACAAGAAAGAGCTGGTTACGCTAGCGGAAGAACTTCAATTCGTAAAGGCGTATACCTATCTGCTGAGCGTGCGCTACGAGGGAAAACTATTCTTCTCCATCCAAGCGGATACCCCTTACTTACTTTGGTATCTGCCGATATTGAGCGTACTCCCCTTGATCGAGAACGCCGTAAAGCACAACGTTATCAGCAAGCAATACCCGCTACAGATCGATATCTATACCACCCATGAGGACAAACTAATCATATCCAATAAAATACATCCTAAGTCGGAAGATAGCAAAGGTAGCGGTATCGGATTGAAGAACCTATGGGGGCGCTACCGGATGCTTACCGGAAAGGACATCCAGATCTCCAACCGCAAGGAATATTTCAAGGTCACGCTTCCTTTACTTAATAAACCCATTCACTCATGAAAGCAGTTATTATAGAAGATGAGACTACCGCCGTTAATAGCTTAAAGGCGATCCTAGCGCAAAATACGGTTACCCCGATCGAAGTGATCGCCGAGCTGGAGAGTATCGAAGAGAGCGTGGAGTTTTTCCGGACATCGCCTCATCCGGATATCATCTTCATGGATATCCATTTAGCGGATGGATCGGCGTTCAAGATATTCGAACAGGTGGAGATAGATGCTCCGGTAGTCTTCACGACCGCTTATGATGAGTATGCGTTACAGGCTTTTCAAGTAAGCAGTATCGATTATTTACTGAAACCTGTCACGCTGGCCTCGCTGGAAAGGGCCTTGAATAAATTACGGCTGTTCGATACCGAGGAAAGGCTGGCGCATATCCGGCAAACGAACCGTACAATCCAGAGTCGCCACACGATCAAGAGCTTATTGATCATGCTGGCCGATAAATTCTATCCGTTACCAGTTGAGGAGATCCTTTATTTCTATACGGCCAACGAGAAAGTTACCGCCTATACCTTCGACGGAAAACAACATCCCGTAGACCGTACCCTCGACGCATTGGGAGAGCAACTGGACGAGAGGCTTTTCTTCCGGGCCAACCGTCAATTCATCATTTCACGCAACGCCATCAAGGATATAGATCTTTGGTTCGGGAGCCGCCTGTCCGTCAACCTCACCTTACCTGTCCCCGAACGTATTATCATTAGCAAAACCAAGACCCCGATCTTCAAGAAATGGATTCTGAGGGAGGAGGAATAATGTCTTTTCACCCCCTCACGTAAGGCGATTCACCGACCCGATTATACCACTAATCGGTGCTTAACCTTTCTTCACCGAACTTTCCTGTTATTTTGCGGTACAACAAATAAAGGTAAAAAACACTATGCTGAAATGTATCACTTTCGACGGAGACACCTCGACCCTGAACACGCTCATGGGATATTTCGAGAAACTGGACAAGGCTTTGGCCGATGTCCACCAAGCGCTGAGCAAGGAGCAAACAGAACGCCCCATCTTCGTCCGGGAAGGCAGCAAGATCATTCGCCTCCGCCGGGAAGAGATCCTTTTCCTCGAGGGGTACGGCGATTATGTAAAGGTACACCGTATCAATGGCAAGCCCCTGCTCACGCAAGTCAGCTTGAAGCGGTTCGAGGAGTTTCTGGACAGGAATCGTTTTTGCCGGGTACATCGCTCTTACATCGTATCCCTCTCCCACATTAATTATATAGAGCGTAAGCGGATACGTATCGGGGAGGAACTGATCCCTATCAGCGACTCGTACCTGCCAGCCTTGATGAATAAACTGTCTCTTCAAGAGTAACTAAAGTTTCACTTGATAAAACTTCTCGCTTAATGTATAGGTCACCGTAAAGCCCATGATATCCCTTCGCAACGCATTCCCTTGCAATTGGAGACGATCGTAATAAAACGCCGTATTGATACGGCCATTCAAGACGGGTAACCCCAAGCCGACGCTTACCCGATACGCCCCGCCGGATTGCCCTTTCAACCGCAGGTAAGGCGTGGAAACGGAAACACCCGCTTTATAAGACATCCGTTTCCAATAACTGCTGGAGCTAAATCCATTCGGGAAATAGCATACGCCCAAGCGTAGCTCATGCGAATCCCGGAACTTTACCCGGCTATCGCCCGAGTTCAATACCCCGTATTGCCGGAACAGATAGTCCAACGCATACGTCCATTTCTTATGCGCCAATGAGCTACCGATACCTATATATTGAGGTAGATATTGTGTCACCCTTTTCTGGTTATAGGGGGTTTCCGTGCTGCTTCCCGTCACCGTCACCGTGTTTTTCAATGAGATCCGTTGCTTATAGCCGTAAATGGCGCCGACCGTTAGAAAGGTTTCCCGGGCGATCGGACGATGATATTGTAAACCGAAATCGGCGTAAAAAGAGCGGCCGGACATCTCCCTTGACACTGTCATCGCACTTTGTATCTCATTCTGCGTCATATTTCCAAAGATAAAATTAAGATTCATACCGACCGATAGATGCTTGGTCAATAAAAATCCCTGAGAAAGGAAAGCCTTGGAAAGCCCGCCTGTCCCCGAAAACATACTGGTTACAAAGGTTCCGGGAGATCCTTCCAACTCTTGCGAGGACTTAAAATAATACCCAACGAAACTATAAGGAGTTACCCCGGCGGACATATACCACCGTCGCATGATACGCCCTCCCAATGAGAAAGCGGAGAAATTTCCGGTGAATGCGCTGCTAGAGCTCCCGTCTGAGCGGTATCGCTCATTCTTCACGAAGTCAGATGCCTCAGCGAACAACTTACAACTATCCAACGCCGTCAATCCGGCAGGATTCTCTATATTCATCAGCATCCCTTCCCGCATGCCGACAGTGACACCCGCCATCGAGGTATTTTGACCATATAAACCGGAAGCCATCTCACCCAGTCCAAACATCGAGTAAGGCGAGGAAGTCATCGTATTCTGCGCGGATGCGCTTGCCGCCATCAAGAGGCAAGGGTAAAGAAGGTATCTAGTAACTTTCATAGACCTTATAAATGAGTTGTAGAGTGACCGGGTTACGTCCTCCCTGATCGTTAAACGTCAAGTTCTTGAACGTACCGGTGTAATCATCACTATTAAAAACCAACTGAAGATTATGCTTATACATGCCAAAGGCACCTAGCTCCTCTTGCATGAATTGAGTCACGTCGAAATAATAATAGGTGTTCTCGTTAAACGTATTGTCTTCCGATAGCGTACCTCGTTGAACCTCGGAACCGAGATAATCGGTCACGGCATCCGTCACTACATTATTCTCATCGGCGATATATAGGTAGAGGCTGTCTGGCAAGGTATTGTAATCCGAATAAGTGCCTTGCTCGGGATAAATCTTAAGTAAAGCGCTCTCGATCTCCACTTGCGTGCCTTGTTGCATCAGATTATTCAAATACGGGAATTCCAGACGGGTATACCAACCCAAGCCTCCGAATAATACGCCCCGGTTACCAAGTTCGGCCGAAGGTATCTCCACTCCTTTCATCGGATATCCTGCCATATCCGTTCCACTACGGTCATGGTCGATATGATTGAACTGGGTATCCGTATTTGGGAAGAACCATAATTCCTTCTCCGTGGAAAGCTCATCGGATAAATGATAATGCAGGACTAAAGCGGCGGAGGAATCGGCTACCGTGAAAGTCAGCAGAGACTCGCTTCCCGCCAAGTCCGGCACGATCGCCACCCCTTTGAAATAATCCTCAAAGCGCTCCTCGGACACCGCTTGATCCTGTGCGTGAAAACGGGACAAGAGGTCTTGCCCTAGCGCATCGGGAAGACGGACTTCCAGTTTCTCCCCCCCCTTCGGCTTCGGTTTAAATGAGCAGACCGCCAAAGCCTCGGGAGCGTAAGAGACACTGCTATTATTATATAAGTACCCGTTATCGTTTAAGACAATCTTCTCCGTTAGCTGATAAATCGAGAGGGTTTGTTGGAGGGTCGTGTCTCCTACAAAGCGACCGTCGAAAGCGAGAGACAGGACTAGCGAGTCCAGTACGACCGTCTCGTCCGGATCAGTCCCATAGCTCGGTCTCTCATAAGCGATAAAGCTATGCGACGAGACGACTCCCCATAATGAATGTTTGTACCGGCCTACCAAAGCGACGTTCTTACCGGATGTCTCCAACGAGTCGATCAATACCGAGGTCACTACGACCGTGCTGGTATCTATACGAACGTTACGGAAAGCGGAGTCCACCAGATCGCTGCCATACGTACCGTTCTCGTCATAACAGGAAAACAGTCCCAGACAGAGCATCAAGCACCCCAAAGCAAAGAATGTTCTAACCATACTTCTTATTTAATAAGCGAATAATCTTTTATCAATCCGATGGCAAAGAACGTATTTAGCGCAAAACCCGGCAAGATAAACCCATGAACCCACCGGTTTCCTCTGTAAACGGCCCGATACTGAAGATGAAACCGATTTCAAAACCATTCGAGGCCCTAACCTATAAATCCCGCTTATTCACCGATAAAAACCGTATGTTTACCGATTTAATTTGTGGGTCTCGTAAAACCCTCGTTCTTTTGCTTCCGTAAAAACAAAACACGTAGTTAGAATGATACACAAAAGGATTCTTGTATTCTTGATCGCTTTTCTTCCTGTCATCATCAGCGCTTGCAGTGATGATGATGACGATGATTTGATCGGTAAGTGGTACCGTGTCTCTGACATGGACGGATTGGCGCGAAATTACGCCTCCTCTTTCACGATCGGTAACAAAGGATATCTGATTTGCGGAAACGACGGAAAAAATCGTTTATCGGATTGTTGGGAATATGATATGGAACGAGATACTTGGACGCAAAAGGCGGACTTTCCCGGAACCACCCGCAATTCGGCCGTAGCTATGGCGGTAGATGAAAAGGGATATCTGGGAACCGGATACGACGGTACCAATTACTTGAATGACTTCTGGGAATTTAACCCGACCACCAATACGTGGGCACAGAAAGCGGATTTCCCCGGCTCGGGCCGATATGGAGCCGTGGCCTTCGGGGTAAACGGTAAAGCGTATATCGGATGCGGATACGACGGGAATTACCTAAAAGACTTTTATGCCTTTAATCCGGCGGCAAATAGCTGGACGCAAACGATCAGTATCGGCGGGACAAAGCGTCAGGGCGCTACCAGCTTCGTGATAAATGGAATCGCTTATGTATGTTGCGGACAAAATAACGGCGAATATGTAGACGATTTCTGGAAATTCGATCCCAGCACGGAATCATGGACCCAACTTAGGGATATATCGGATTCCTCGGACGAGGATTATGACGATGATTATACGATCACACGTACGAACGGGGTTGCTTTCGTGATTGATAGAGCCGCTTATCTGACTTGCGGTGAGAGCGGAAGCCTACGTAGCGACACTTGGAAATATTATCCGGCCACCGATCTATGGGAAAACGTGGCTAAATTCAAGGGAACTGCCCGTACGGCGACAGCATCTTTCTCCTCTGGCGAGAAAGGATTCGTAGTATCCGGCAAAAGTGGTACCACTCAATTTGATGATATTTGGGAACTTCACCCGAATGAATATGACGATGATGAGTACTAAGAAAGGACGGGCTTGGTTCGTACCGGGCCTAGTGGTACTGCCGGTATTACTGTTTTATTTATCTTTTTTCCGGGGTGAAGAAATGGGGTCTTCTCCCGGGCGGCAACTGGAGTTGCAAACGTTTCAATCGGGGGATGGCTGGGGGTACCAGATTAGGATGAACGGAAAGGTGTTGATTTACCAACCCACCATTCCCTCTATTGATACGGTAATTGCGTTCCCGGATAAGGAAAGCGCAGAAAACATAGGCACACTCGTATTAAATAAATTGGCCGGGAACAGGAACTTCTCGGTCTCTAGAGAAGAGATACAACATTCACTCTCTTATTTAGGGCAATAGATTTATAATCATTAAATGTTAGGGGCAGGCCGGCTATCGATTAGTAGGCTTGCCCCGTTTTTTCACTTCTTATAAGTCTTATAACCATAAACAGCTAAGGAACCCAATTCCTCCTCGATACGAAGCAACTGGTTGTATTTCGCCATACGATCGGAGCGGCTCAATGAGCCGGTCTTGATCTGTCCGCTGTTGGTAGCTACGGCGATATCTGCGATCGTAGCGTCCTCTGTCTCACCGGAACGGTGGGAAGTCACGGATGTGTAGCCATTACGGTGGGCCATCTCGATAGCGTCTAATGTCTCGCTCAATGTACCGATCTGATTTACCTTGATCAAGATGGAGTTCGCGCAACCCTTCTCGATACCTTTCTTCAAGAACTCTACGTTTGTAACGAACAGGTCATCACCTACCAACTGGCATTTTCCGCCTAGCGTGGAGGTTAGCATTTGCCAACCGGCCCAGTCATTCTCGTCCATACCATCCTCGATAGAATCAATCGGGTATTTATTCACCAACTCACTCAGATAAGCGACTTGTTGCTGGGCGTTACGCTTAGCGCCTTTCTCACCCTCGAATTTCGTATAATCATACACACCATCGTGATAAAACTCGGAAGCAGCGCAATCCATGGCTATCGTCACATCCTTGCCCGGCTCATATCCAGCGGCTTTGATAGCGGCCATAATAGAATTCAAGGCATCTTCCGTACCATTCAATGCCGGAGCGAAACCGCCCTCATCACCTACAGCCGTGCTCAAGCCACGATCGTGCAATACTTTCTTCAACGCATGGAAAACCTCTGCGCCCATACGAAGCCCCTCACGGAAACTCTTCGCACCTACCGGACGGATCATGAATTCTTGAAAGGCGATCGGAGCGTCGGAGTGAGAACCTCCATTGATAATGTTCATCATAGGAACCGGCAACACATAAGTATTTGTTCCTCCGATATAACGATATAAAGGCAGATCCAGATAATTAGCCGCTGCCTTCGCTACGGCAAGCGATACACCTAACATAGCGTTAGCTCCTAGATTTGATTTTGTCTTTGTACCATCCAAATCCAGCAACTTATGGTCTATCTCTCTTTGATTCAAGGCGCTCATACCTAAAATGGCGGGAGCGATTACCTTATTTACATTATCCACGGCACGAAGAACACCTTTACCACCGTAACGATTTTTATCGCCATCACGTAACTCGATAGCCTCGTTCTCGCCGGTAGAGGCGCCAGAGGGTACAGCCGCACGACCAAATGCGCCGGAAGCCAAATGTACATCTACTTCTACTGTCGGGTTGCCACGTGAATCAAGGATCTCTCTACCTACTACTTTTACAATTTCCATATTACTATATTTGTTTTATTAGTTGTTCAATGATGTCTTACTTTTCTTTTTCACAAATATAACAATAGCCAAGCAAGGAATGTTCCTTATAACTCATCAAATTTATCAATTCGCTAATAAACAAAAAAAGCGATCCGTGTGATACGAATCGCTTTTCTTATATGATTGTAAAAAACTTGCTTATTCAGCTGCTTTTTCCTCGCTAGCTGCTTCAGCTGCAGGAGCCTCAGTAACCGCTGCTGTTGCTTTTTTACGAGAACGTCTTGTTTTAGGAGCTTTCTTAGCGGCTGTATCCTTCAACATATTTTCGTTATAGTCTACTAACTCAATAAAGCACATAGCTGCGTTGTCACCTAAACGGTTACCAGTCTTGATGATTCTGGTATAACCACCCGGACGATCACCGATCTTCTGAGCAATTTCCTTGAACAACTCTGTTACAGCAAATTTGTCTTGCAAATTGCTAAATACCACACGTCTAGAGTGAGTTGTATCCTCCTTAGACTTCGTGATAAGTGGTTCTACATACTTACGTAGCGCTTTTGCCTTTGCTGTCGTAGTAAAGATTCTCTTATGCTTGATCAAAGAACAAGCCATATTCGAAAGCATTGCGTCACGGTGAGTATTTGTACGACCTAAATGATTGAATTTCTTATTATGTCTCATCGTTTACTTACTCTTTATCTAATTTATATTTTGTGATATCCATACCGAATGAAAGGTTCAAGCTCTCAAGCAGTTCATCAAGTTCAGTGAGCGACTTCTTACCGAAGTTACGGAATTTCAACAAATCATTCTTATTGAACTTAACCAACTCACCTAATGTTTCAACATCTGCGGCCTTTAAGCAATTCAATGCACGAACGGAAAGGTCCATATCAGCCAGCTTGCTCTTAAGCAACTGACGCATATGAAGTACTTCTTCATCGAACTCTTCATTGCCTTCAGTATCCGCTGTCTCGATCGCAATCTTTTCATCTGAGAACAACATGAAATGATGAATCAGAATCTTCGCTGCTTCCTTCAACGCTTCCTTCGGATGAATAGAACCATCTGTGGCTATTTCAAGAACCAACTTCTCGTAGTCCGTCTTCTGTTCAACACGGAAGTTCTCGATTGAATATTTTACGTTACGTATCGGAGTGAAGATAGAGTCGATAGCGATCACATGCATATCTGCGTTCGGGTCTCTGTTCTCATCTGCGGGTACATAACCGCGACCTTTATTAATAGTCAATTCAATCTGGAAACTTGCGGTCGGATCCAAGCGGCAAATAACCAAATCTGGATTCAAGATCTCGAATCCAGTCAGTTGCTTACCAATATCACCGGCTTTGAACACTTCCGAACCCGAAACAGTAATACTCACTTTTTCATTCTCGATGTCGTCTACGATATGCTTGAAACGAACTTGCTTCAGATTCAAGATAATGTTTGTTACATCCTCGATAACACCCGGGATTGTACCAAATTCATGGTCAACCCCGTCGATCTTAATGGATGTAATAGCAAAACCTTCAAGTGACGACAGGAGAATACGACGTAAAGCATTACCTATTGTAATACCATAGCCGGGTTCCAACGGACGAAATTCAAACTTTCCGAAGAAATTGTCCGCTTCCAACATTAATACTTTATCGGGTTTTTGAAATGCTAATATCGCCATGGAAATCAATTATTATTTAGAATACAATTCTACGATCAACTGCTCTTTAATGTTTTCAGGAATGTCAGTTCTTTCCGGCAGATGCAGTAATTTTCCGCTCATTGAAGACTGATCCCACTCAATCCAAGGATACTTGCTGTGGTTGAAGCCTGACAATGCGTCGGCAATAACCTCCATGGATTTAGATTTTTCTCTAACACCAATAACCTGACCGGGTTTTACAGAGTAAGAAGGAATGTTTACAACACTTCCGTCTACTGTAATGTGACGATGAGAAACCAACTGACGAGCTGCGGCTCTTGTCGGGGCCATACCCAAACGATAAACCATATTGTCAAGACGGCCTTCTAACAATTGAAGAAGCACCTCACCGGTAATACCTTTAGAGTGTGAAGCTTTTTCGAATAAGTTTCTAAATTGCTTCTCCAATACGCCATAAGTGTATTTTGCTTTTTGCTTCTCACGAAGCTGGATACCGTATTCAGAAGTCTTTCTTTTTCTGGAGTTACCATGTTGTCCAGGAGGATAGTTCTTCTTAGAAAGAACTTTATCCGCACCGAATATTGCCTCACCAAACTTACGGGCAATTCTTGTTCTTGGTCCAGTATATCTTGCCATTTTTTTATTTTTTTAAATGTTCTGTTTGAATCTGGAACCGTGCAGCCGCGATTACAGAGAGGATAAGGTCAATATGCAATCTATTCACAATTCCGGATTCAATGTTTAAGAAACTATAATTAATTATACTCTTCTCTTTTTCGGAGGACGACATCCGTTATGAGGAAGCGGTGTAACATCAACGATTTCTGTTACCTCGATACCTGCGCCATGGATCGTTCTGATAGCGGACTCACGACCGTTACCCGGACCCTTAACGAATACTTTCACCTTTCTTAAACCAAGATCATAAGCTACTTTAGCGCAATCCTGTGCTGCCATCTGAGCTGCATAAGGAGTATTCTTCTTAGAGCTTCTGAATCCCATCTTACCAGCGGAAGACCAGCTGATTACTTGTCCTTCGCTATTCGCTAAAGACACAATAATGTTGTTAAAAGAAGAATGAATATGAGCTTGACCGTAAGCGTCAACTTTTACGTTTCTCTTCTTTGCTGCGACTGTTTTCTTTGCCATATTAACTCTTATTATTTAGTAGCTTTTTTCTTATTTGCAACAGTTTTCTTCTTACCCTTACGAGTACGAGCGTTGTTCTTCGTGCTTTGGCCTCTCAAAGGCAAACCAAGGCGATGACGAACTCCTCTGTAGCAACCAATATCCATCAGACGCTTGATGTTCAACTGAACTTCTGAACGAAGGTCACCTTCAACCTTGTACTCAGCGCCAATGACTTCACGAACCTTTGCGGCTTGATCGTCTGTCCAATCCTTAACTTTGATATCACGATCAACCCCAGCCTTATCTAATACGGATTTTGCAGCGCTACGACCAATACCATAGATATAAGTCAAAGCGATTTCTCCTCTTTTATTTTGTGGCAAGTCTACACCAACTATTCTTATAGCCATATTACTTACTTAGATTATTTTGCAAAAATAATAAATTATCCTTGACGTTGTTTATACTTAGGATTTTTCTTGTTAATTACGTATAAGCGACCCTTTCTTCTTACTATCTTGCACTCAGGTGTACGCTTCTTTAAAGATGCTCTTACTTTCATATCGTGTTTAATTTTATTTGTATCTAAAAGCAATTCTACCTTTCGATAGATCATACGGAGACATTTCTACTCTTACCTTATCCCCCGGAAGGATCTTAATGTAATGCATACGCATCTTTCCTGAGATATGAGCGGTAATTTCATGTCCGTTCTCCAATTCTACACGAAACATCGCGTTTGACAATGCTTCTACAATTACTCCATCTTTCTCTATTGCTGATTGTTTAGCCATATAAATCCAATTAAATTGCGTTTTCTCCTAGAACTTCCTCTAAAAACTTAAATGAAGATAAGATCTGGGGACCATCCGGACGTATAGCGATACAATGCTCGAAATGAGCAGAAGGCTTTCTGTCCTTTGTGCGAACCGTCCATCCGTCTTTCTCAAATGCAACGTTCTTGCTTCCCATGTTGATCATCGGCTCGATGCAGATACACATTCCGTTACGCAATAACGGTCCGCATCCACGTCTGCCATAATTAGGCACTTCCGGTTCCTCATGCATTTTCCGACCTATACCATGTCCCACCAGCTCTCTTACGACAGAGTAACCTTGAGACTCGCAATAAGTCTGAATCGCATTACTGATATCACCCAAACGGTGACCTTCAACAGCACATTGGATACCTAAATAAAGTGAATCCTTCGTCGCTTTCAACAATTTCTTCACTTCCGGCGCAACCTCACCTACACAGAAAGTGTAAGCGGAGTCACCGACAAAACCATTCAATATCGTCCCACAATCCACAGAGATCACGTCACCCTCTTTCAAGATCATCTTAGAAGAAGGAATACCATGCACCACCTGATCATTCACTGAGGCACATATTGAATTAGGGAAACCACCATATCCCAAAAAAGCCGGAACAGCACCATTATCTCTAATGAACTCTTCCGCAATCTTATCAAGTTGAAGTGTGGAGACTCCGGGGACAATATGCTTAGCTACCTCGCCAAGTGTCTTACCCACCAGTTGATTAGCCTCACGCATCAACTCAATCTCTTCATCTGTCTTTAAATAGATCATTCTATTAATAAGCGGCAACAGAGCCTGTACGGCCTTTAATTCTTCCTGACTTCAACAAACCGTCATAATGACGCATTAGCAAATGACTTTCAACTTGCTGCAATGTATCCAACACCACACCAACCAAAATCAACAAAGATGTACCACCAAAGAATTGGGAGAACTCCATACTTACACCGGCAATTCTAGCGAAAGCGGGCATGATAGCAACCAACGCAAGGAAAAAAGCACCCGGCAAAGTAATACGGTCCATAATGCTATCCAGATAGTCTTTGGTATTCTTACCCGGTTTCACACCCGGAATAAAACCATTGTTTCTCTTCAAATCATCTGACATCTGGGTCGGATTGATCGTGATAGCCGTATAGAAATACGTAAACAGGATAATCAACACCGCAAACACGAAGTTGTACCAAAATCCCGTATTATCCATGAAAGCAGCCCAAAAACCGCTCTGCTCTCCCGTACTAGAGAAACCTACAATTGAGATAGGAATAAACATGATCGCCTGAGCGAAGATGATAGGCATTACGTTAGCGGCATTCACCTTCAAAGGGATATACTGACGTGCGCCACCATATTGTTTATTACCGATAATCCTTTTTGCGTATTGCACGGGGACCTTACGAGTACCTTGTACCAATAAAATCGCACCAGCGATAACAAGCAAAAGGAACAGCATCTCAAATAAGAACATAACCAGACCACCGGTTTTCTCACTTGTTCTAGAAACGAATTCTTGGAACAAAGAGTGCGGCAGACGGGCTATAATACCAACTAAAATGATAAATGAAATACCATTTCCAACACCTTTATCTGTAATTCTTTCACCTAGCCATAAGATAAACATACTTCCCGCAGCCAAGATGATCGTAGATGAGATCGTGAACCAAATACCACCCGGTAAAGCAGCGCCGGCAGCCTTAAGCTGAACGCTTAAATTCACCAAGTAAGTAGGACCTTGGAATAACAAGATCGCTATCGTCAAGTAACGAGTCCACTGATTGATTTTTCTACGGCCACTCTCACCCTCTCTCTGCAATTTTTGGAAAGAAGGAACTGCGATGGCTAACAACTGCATAACAATTGAAGCGGAGATATATGGCATGATTCCCAACGCAAAAATAGATGCGTTAGAAAAGGCTCCACCTGAGAACATATCCAACAGTGCAAGCAATCCGCCTCTTGTCTGCTCCTGTAAAGCGGTCAACGCTTTGGGATCGATACCCGGAAGCACTACATACGTACCAAAACGGTATATAGCCACCAATAAAAGAGTGGTGAGGATCCGATTTCTCAGATCCTCAATCTTCCAGATATTCTTGATTGTTTCAACAGCTCTCATGACTTAGAGTTTAACGACTGTTCCACCTGCGGCTTGGATAGCTGCCTCTGCGCTCTTAGAGAAAGCGTGAGCCTCAACCTCTAACTTAGCGGTCAAGCTACCGTTACCAAGAATTTTAACCACTTGAGAAGAAGAGATGAAACCAGCCTCCATCAATTCATTAATACCAATCTTAGTCAATTGCTTAGCCTCTGCCATTTGTTGCAAAGTATCGATATTAATAGCTTTATATTCTACACGGTTAATATTCTTGAAACCGAATTTAGGCAAACGTCTTTGAATAGGCATCTGACCACCTTCGAAACCAATCTTGTTCTTGTAGCCAGATCTAGACTTGGCACCTTTATGACCTCTTGTTGAAGTTCCGCCTAATCCTGAACCCGGACCACGTCCGATTCTTTTTCTGGTCTTGGTAGATCCTTCAGCCGGTTTTAAATTTGATAAATTCATATCGTATAATTTATTTTTTCAACCAATTATTACTTTTCTACAGAAACCAAATGTTTCACTTTCTCAACCATACCTAAGATCGCCGGATTAGCTTCATGCTCTACAATCTGGTTCATCTTTCTCAGCCCTAGTGCGTCAAGCGTTCTCTTTTGGTCTTTCGGGCATTTAATTCTACTTTTAACTTGCTTTACTTTAATAGTCGCCATAAACTTATCCTCCCTAATTAACCTCTAAATACTTTTTCAACAGCAACACCTCTGTTCTGAGCAACATCGAACGGGCTTCTCAACTCACCTAGCGCAGCGATAGTAGCTTTCACCAAGTTATGAGGGTTGGAAGAACCTTTAGATTTTGCCAAAACGTCTGTAATACCTACGCTCTCCAATACGGCACGCATAGCACCACCAGCCTTAACACCGGTACCGTGAGATGCCGGTCTAATCAGCACTTGAGCACCACCGAATTTAGCTAATTGTTCGTGAGGGATCGTACCTTTGTGTACCGGAACCTTGATCAAGTTCTTCTTAGCTGCTTCTACACCTTTAGCGATAGCTGTCGTTACCTCACCGGCTTTACCTAATCCCCAGCCAACGATACCATCCTCGTTTCCTACTACAACGATAGCAGCAAAACTGAATGTACGTCCACCTTTTGTAACCTTAGTTACACGGTTGATTGCAACCAGTCTGTCCTTCAACTCTAAGTCGTTGGTCGATTTAACTCTATTATTTGCCATCTTCATTAAAATTTAAGGCCGCCGTTACGTGCAGCATCTGCTAATTCTTTAATTCTCCCGTGATACAGGTAACCATTACGGTCGAAAACCACTGTCTGAACGCCAGCTTCCTGAGCGCCTTTAGCGATTAATTCACCAACCTTAGCAGCGATCTCCTTTTTCGGAGCCTTAACATCTAATTTCAAAGATGAAGCAGCGGCTAAAGTCTTGCCTGTAGTATCATCTATCACCTGTGCGTAGATTTGCTTGTTGCTTCTAAACACAGTCAGGCGCGGACGCTCAGTAGTTCCTGAGATTTTGCCGCGTACGCCTGCTTTTATTTTTAATCTTCTTTCTAGCTTCGTTGTCATGATAATTTCAGTTTACGTAGATTACTTACCTGCTGACTTACCAGACTTTCTACGAATCTCTTCACCCACGAACTTAATACCCTTACCTTTATACGGTTCAGGCATTCTGAATGAACGGATCTTCGCGCAAATCTGACCTAATAATTGTTTGTCAGCCGATTCAAGGATAATAAGAGGGTTCTTATTTCTCTCAGACTTCGTCTCAACTTTCACTTCCTTCGGCAACTGCAAATAGATATTGTGAGTATAACCTAAAGAAAGATCCAATAACTGACCTGTATTTGAAACACGGTAACCAACACCTACTAACTCAAGCTCCTTCTTATATCCCTCTGAGCAGCCAACAACCATGTTGTTGATCAAAGAGCGATACAAACCGTGTAACGCACGATGATTCTTATCATCAGTAGGTCTTGTTAAATGGATAACTCCGTCTTCCAAAGTAACGTTAATATCAGGATTCACTTCCTGTACAAGTTCACCTTTAGGGCCTTTAACTGTTACTACATTATCCTTAATTGTAACTGTAACACCAGCCGGTACATGAATTGGTAATTTTCCTATTCTTGACATTCTTCTTCCCTCCTAATTAATAAACGTAACATAATACCTCGCCACCGATCTTCAGATCGCGGGCCTCTTTGTCAGTCATCACACCTTTAGAAGTAGAAAGAACAGCAATACCTAAACCATTCAATACTCTCGGCATTTCTTTGTAACCAGTGTACTTACGCAAACCGGGCGTAGAAACTCTCTCAAGTTTCTTAATCGCATTAACTTTGTTTACTAGGTCATACTTCAAGGCGATCTTGATCGTACCTTGAGGACCATCCTCTACAAACTTAAAATTAAGAATGTAGCCCTTGTCGAAAAGGATCTTAGTGATCTCTTTCTTTAAATTTGACGCCGGCACCTCAACAACTCTGTGCTTCGCTTTGATTGCGTTACGCAATCTTGTCAAATAATCTGCAATAGGATCTGTCATATAAATAATTAATTAAATTGATCCGGCCACCCGGACAATATTTAAACTAAAAAAACTCTTACCAACTTGCTTTCTTTACACCCGGGATTAAACCATTAGATGCCATTTCACGCAATTGGATACGAGAAATACCGAACTGGCGTACATACCCTTTCGGACGTCCTGTAATCTTGCAACGGTTGTGCAAACGTACAGGAGAAGCATTTTTAGGTAAAGCCTGCAAAGCCTCATAGTTACCTTCTGCCTTAAGCTGAGCTCTTTTAGCGGCATACTTAGCAACAAGCTTTGCTCTTTTAACCTCACGGGCCTTCATTGATTCCTTAGCCATAACTACTTAGTCTTTTTTTCCGTTTTTAAAAGGCAATCCAAATTCTCTCAAAAGAGCATAACCTTCTTCGTCTGTTTTCGCAGAGGTCACAAAGGTAATATTCATTCCCAATATTTTGGTAATATTATCGATATTTATTTCAGGAAAAATGATTTGTTCCTGAATACCGAGTGTATAATTGCCTCTTCCGTCTAACTTACTCTCAATTCCCTTGAAGTCGCGGATACGAGGAAGAGCGACACGAACAAGTCTCTCCAAGAACTCGTACATCTGCTCACGACGTAATGTCACCATCACACCGATCGGCATCTTCTTACGCAACTTAAAGTTAGAGATATCCTTTTTAGATACGGTAGCGACAGCTTTTTGACCGGTGATCGTAGACAACTCGCTGATAGCGATATCGATGATCTTCTTGTCAGCCGTAGCCATACCTAATCCCTGATTAATCACGATTTTCTTCAAAACAGGTACCTGCATCACGGATTTGTAACCGAACTCCTTCGTTAAGGCAGGAACAATTCTGTCTTGGTATTCTTTCTTAAGACTGGCAGTATTGCTCATTACTTAATTTCCTCCCCTGATTTTTTAGAATAACGCACTAAAGCACCCTTCTCATTCAACTTACGGCCGATACGTGTAGCTTTACCAGATTTCGGGTCAACCACGTTAAGGTTAGAAAGATGAATAGGAGCTTCCTTCTTTTCGATTCCTCCTTGAGGATTCTTCGCATTAGGCTTGGTATGCTTTGATACCACATTAATACCTTCGACAATCGCACGATTATCTTTTACAAGTACCTGTAAAACACGACCTGTCTTACCTTTGTCCTCGCCGGCATTAACAAATACTATATCGCCTTTTTTGATATGTAATTTACTCATTACTTTAAATTTTACGAGATTAAAGCACTTCAGGTGCAAGTGATACAATTTTCATGTTTGTTGCACGAAGCTCTCTGGCAACCGGACCGAAGATACGGCTACCACGGATATCGCCACCGGCATTCAATAATACGCAAGCGTTATCATCGAAACGGATATAAGAACCATCCGGACGGCGGATCTCTTTCTTAGTACGAACGATGATAGCCTTAGAAACAGCACCCTTCTTAACGTCGCTAGCTGGGATTACGCTTTTGATTGCTACTACGATCACATCACCTACAGTGGCATAACGCTTTCTCGTACCGCCCAAAACACGGATACACAAAGCTTCCTTAGCTCCACTGTTATCTGCTACTACTAGTCTTGATTCTTGTTGTATCATCTTACTTAGCCCTTTCGATTATTTGAACTAATCTCCATCTTTTAGTCTTGCTCAAAGGACGAGTCTCCATAATCTTTACGGTATCGCCAATGTTGCATTCGTTATTTTCGTCGTGAGCATGATATTTCTTCGTCTTATTAACGAACTTTCCATAAATGGGGTGTTTTTCCTTCCATTTAATGGCAACCGTGATGCTTTTATCCATCTTGTTGCTCGTTACCACGCCCGTTCTTTCTTTTCTTAAATTTCTAGTTTCCATCAGGCTCAATTATTTGTTGTTAAGTTCTCTCTGGCGCAATTCTGTTTTCATGCGCGCAATCAATCTGCGTTGCTGTTTAATCTGAGAAGGATTATCCATAGGCGAGATGCTATGGTTAATCTTCTTCTGATCATAGGCCGCAACCTCTGCATCTACTCTCTCTAGCAACTCTTTCGTGCTTAGTTCTCTAATTTCTGCAATCTTCATAACAATTACGCATTTTGATTTTGCATGTCATAATCACGTCTCACAACAAACTTGGTTGTAACCGGAAGTTTTTGTGCGGCAAGGCGCAACGCTTCCTTAGCGATATCAAAGGGAACACCTTCGATCTCGAAAATCAGACGACCCGGAGTAACAGGCGCAACAAATCCCTCGGGATTACCTTTACCTTTACCCATACGAACCTCTGCAGGCTTCTTCGTGATTGGCTTATCCGGGAAGATACGAACCCAAACCTGACCCTGACGTTGCATATAACGTGTAACGGCGATACGGGCAGCCTCGATCTGACGACCGGTAATCCATTTATTCTCTAATGACTTTATTCCAAAAGAACCGAAGGCCAGCTGGTTGCCACGTTGAGCTTCGCCCTTCATGCGACCTTTCTGCTGTCTTCTGAACTTGGTTTTCTTTGGTTGTAACATCTCTACTTAAATTCTAACGTTTAACGATTAGCTCTTTTTCTCTTGAAGTTCTTGTCTCTGTTGCCACCGGCATTGTCGTTTCTACGGCCTGTCTCCTTGGCAGCAGTGAAAGAAGGAGCAAGATCGCGCTTGCCATAAACCTCACCACGGCAGATCCAAACCTTAACACCCAGCAAACCAACTTTTGTCAAGGCCTCAGCCAAAGCATAGTCGATATCTGCTCTAAGAGTGTGCAACGGAGTTCTTCCTTCCTTATACATTTCCGAACGAGCCATTTCAGCACCATTCAAACGACCAGAGATTTGAATCTTTATACCCTCGGCGCCCATTCTCATGGTAGAGGCGATAGCCATCTTTACCGCGCGACGATATGCGATTTTACCTTCAAGCTGACGTGCGATGTTGTTTGCTACGATAACAGCGTCCAATTCAGGTCTCTTCACCTCGAAGATGTTGATCTGCACTTCTTTATCAGTGATCTTCTTCAACTCTTCCTTCAACTTATCAACTTCCTGACCACCTTTACCGATGATGATACCCGGACGCGACGTACAAACAGTGATCGTGATCAACTTAAGCGTACGTTCAATAACGATACGAGATACACTAGCTTTTGCAAGACGGGCATTCAAATATTTACGGATTTTGCTATCTTCCAGCAAAGTATCCCCGTAATTCTTACCGCCATACCAATTGGAATCCCAACCACGGATAATTCCTAAACGATTACTAATCGGATTAACCTTTTGTCCCATCTACAAATTAATTTTGACTATCGTTTTTACTAAGTGTATCAACAAACAGAGTTACGTGGTTCGAGCGTTTACGAATTCTGTAACCTCTTCCTTGAGGAGCCGGACGCATTCTCTTCAACGTAGTAGCGCAATCAACGCTGATTGAAGATACGCATAACTCTCCTGCTTCTGCTTTACGTTCATTTTTCTGTTCCCAGTTTGCGATTGCTGAACGAAGCAATTTTTCTACTCTTGCTGCAGCTTCCTTGTTAGAAAACTTCAAAACACCAAGCGCACGGAATACTTCCATACCGCGAATCATGTCTGCTACCAAACGCATCTTACGAGGAGAGGTAGGAACATTGTTCAACTTCGCGAAATACATGGTCTTTTGGGCTTCTTTTCTTGCTTCAGCTGATATTCTTTTTCTAGCACCCATTTTATTCGATTCTTTTTATTTTCAGATTCCTGAATTCCTGTTACTACCGATATTATTTCTTCTTGTTACCGGCGTGACCGCGGAAAGTACGTGTCGGTGAGAACTCTCCCAACTTGTGACCTACCATATTCTCGGTTACGAAAACAGGAATAAATTTATTTCCATTATGAACTGCAATAGTATGGCCTACGAAATCAGGCGAAATCATTGAAGCTCTTGCCCATGTCTTAACTACGGCTTTCTTTCCTGACTCATTCATTGCCAGAACTTTCTTCTCAAGCTTTACATTAATATACGGGCCTTTTTTTAGCGAACGACTCATAGTTTACTTAATTAATCAGATTATTTCTTTCTTCTTTCAATAATATACTTTGAAGAATGCTTCTTAGGAGCTCTAGTCTTCAAGCCCTTAGCATATAAGCCATTACGGGATCTAGGATGACCTCCGGAAGAACGACCTTCACCACCACCCATTGGGTGATCAACCGGGTTCATAACAACACCACGGTTACGAGGACGACGACCTAACCATCTAGAGCGACCGGCCTTACCTGATTTTTCAAGAGCATGGTCTGAGTTGCCAACTGCGCCAATTGTAGCCTTACAAGCCGCAAGAATCTTTCTAGTTTCACCAGAAGGCATCTTAATAATCGCATAAGCGCCTTCCTTTGAAGTCAGCTGAGCGAATGCACCTGCGGAACGTACCATTTTGGCACCCTGTCCAGGACGAAGCTCAATATTGTGAATAATAGTACCAACGGGAATATTTGCCATAGGCAAAGTATTACCTACCTCAGGAGCGGCGTCGCTACCTGAAACCACTGTTTGGCCAACTTCCAATCCGTTCGGAGCGATGATATAGCTCTTTGCTCCGTCAGCGTAATACAACAAAGCGATACGAGATGAACGGTTAGGATCATACTCGATAGACTTTACTGTCGCAGGAATGCCATCTTTGTTTCTCTTGAAATCGATAATTCTGTACTTTTGTTTGTGACCGCCACCGATATAACGCATTGTCATCTTACCAGTGTTGTTACGTCCACCTGTACTCTTCTTACCTACTACAAGAGACTTCTCTGGTGTACTTGCAGTGATTTTATCAAATGCACCAATAACTTTGTGTCTCTGCCCCGGTGTCGTGGGCTTTAATTTACGTATTCCCATTTCTCTTTTTAGATATTACTAAAGAAATCAATTGTTTCTCCTTCTTTCAACGTTACGATCGCTTTCTTGAAAGCAGCTTGCTTGCCGTTGATGATACCTGATTTTGTATAACGGCTTTTACGCTTTCCAGAGTAGTTGATGGTGTTAACATCAACTACTGTAACACTGTACATGTCCTCTACAGCTTTCTTTATCTCCAATTTGTTGGCATCAGGAGAAACACGAAAACCATAGCGATTCGGAAATTTCTCTGTGATCGCTGTTTGTTTCTCAGTTACTATAGGCTTAATAATAATTCCCATTATTCTACTCCTTATGCTTTAAAATTTTGTTCAACAACAGCGACTGAACTTTCCGTTAAAACCAAATTAACAGCGTTTAACACAGCGTATGTATTTAGTTCAGAAGCAGTTATTACACTTGCCTTCTCTAAATTTCGAGCGGACAAATATACTAAATTATTCTTCTCCGGTAAAACCATAAGTAACTTTTTATCAGCCACTTTCAAGTTTTTAGCAATTGTTATAAATTCTTTAGTCTTAGGAGCTTCCATTGTGAAATCCTCTACGACAACAATCGCATTGTTCTTTGCCTTGTAGCTCAATGCTGACTTACGAGCCAAAGATTTTACTTTCTTGTTCAGCTTGAACTCATAATCACGAGGCTTCGGACCGAATACACGGCCACCACCAACCAACACCGGAGAGTTGATATCACCACGACGTGCGCCACCACCACCTTTCTGACGGATCAGCTTACGTGTACTACCAGATACTTCGCTTCTCTCTTTAGACTTATGCGTTCCCTGACGTTGATTTGCCAAATACTGCTTTACGTCCAAGTAAATAGCATGATCGTTGGGTTCAATGCCGAAGATCGCATCGTTCAAAGTTACCTTTCTTCCGGTATCTTCACCTTTAATATTAAATACGCTCAGTTCCATTACTTTTCAATTAATAAGATTGAACCTTTTGCTCCTGGAACAGATCCCTTTACCAATAAAAGGTTGTGTTCCGGCATTACCTTGATCACTTGAAGATTCTGAACGGTTACACGTTCGTTACCCATCTGGCCGCCCATTCGCATGCCCTTAAATACCTTTGCGGGGTAAGAACAAGCACCGATAGAACCCGGCTTACGAGCACGGTTATGCTGACCGTGAGTAGTCTGACCTACACCACCAAAACCATGACGTTTTACTACACCTTGGAAACCTTTACCCTTTGATGTACCCACTACATCCACGAAACCTGCGTCTTCCAAGAAGTCTACAGTGATCACGTCACCCAACTTGTACTCAGTTTCGAAATTCTTGAACTCGGCCAAGTGTCTTTGAGGTGCTACACCGGCTTTCTTGAAGTGACCCATCTCAGGCTGTGTCGTGTGCTTCTCTTTCTTCTCTTGGAAACCCAACTGTACAGCTTCATAGCCATCTTTCTCCAAAGTCTTGATCTGTGTAACCACACAAGGACCCACTTCGATAACAGTGCATGGAAGATTTTTTCCCTCGGCACTGAAAACGGATGTCATTCCGATTTTTTTTCCTAATAATCCTGGCATTTCACTAATTGTTAAAAACTTACACTTTAATTTCTACTTCTACACCGCTAGGTAATTCTAGCTTCATCAAAGCGTCAACTGTCTTCGCAGTTGAGCTATAGATATCGATTAATCTCTTATAAGAAGAGAGTTCGAACTGCTCACGAGATTTCTTGTTAACGAAAGTAGAGCGGTTCACTGTAAAGATACGTTTGTGCGTAGGAAGAGGTATAGGACCGCTAACGATAGCACCTGTAGCCTTTACCGTCTTTACGATCTTCTCGGCAGACTTGTCTACCAGAGAATAATCGTAAGACTTCAATTTAATTCTGATCTTTTGGCTCATATTTATTATATGTTTCTAAATATTATTTGATCAAATCAACGCGACCTTGCACCTCTGTCAATACTTGCTTAGCGATAGAAGAGGATACTTGAGCGTAGTGTGAGAACTGCATTGAAGATGTAGCACGACCTGAAGTAATCGTACGCAAAGCTGTCACATAACCGAATGTCTCAGCCAATGGAACCTTAGCCTTCACGATACGAGCTCCCGTACGGCTAGTCTCCATACCCTCAACTTGTCCACGACGCTTGTTCAAGTCACCGATAACGTCACCCATGCTCTCTTCTGGAGTAACAACCTCCATCTGCATGATCGGCTCCATCAATACAGGACCTGCCTTGGCGGAAGCGTTCTTGAACGCTTGGATAGCGGCGATCTCGAATGACAACTGGTCTGAGTCTACCGGGTGGAAAGAACCATCGATCAAAGTCACTTTCAACTTGTCAAGCGGATAACCTGCCAACACACCGTTCTTCATAGCCTTCTCGAAACCTTTCTGTACGGACGGGATGAATTCCTTAGGAATGTTACCACCCTTCACCTCATCGATGAATTGCAAAGTACCCTCGAAGCTCTCGTCTGCCGGCTCCATACGAACGATGATATCTGCGAACTTACCACGACCTCCAGATTGCTTTTTGTAAACCTCGCGAAGCTCAACCGGCTGCGTGATAGCCTCCTTATAAGTAACCTGCGGACGGCCTTGGTTACATTCAACCTTGAACTCACGACGCAAACGGTCGATGATGATATCCAAGTGAAGCTCACCCATACCGCTAATAACGGTCTGACCTGTCTCCTCGTTTGTCTGTACGCGGAAAGTAGGATCCTCCTCGGCCAACTTAGCCAAGCCCATACCCAACTTATCCATGTCTTTCTGAGTCTTAGGCTCTACTGCGATACCGATAACCGGTTCCGGGAATTCCATAGACTCCAATGTGATCGGATGGTTTTCGTCGCAAAGTGTATCACCTGTACGGATATCCTTGAAACCAACACCTGCGCCGATATCACCACAACCAATCACCTCCATCGGGTTCTGCTTGTTAGAGTGCATCTGGAACAAACGTGAGATACGCTCTTTCTTTCCGGAACGAGTGTTCAACACATAAGAACCAGCGTTGATAGAACCTGCGTATACACGGAAGAAGCACAAACGACCTACATACGGGTCGGTAGCGATCTTAAATGCCAACGCCGTCAATGGCTCCTCGAACAAAGGTTTACGAGTGATTATTTTATCAGGATCTGAAGGATCCGTACCCTCGATAGCCGGCGTATCTTCAGGAGAAGGCAAAAACGCGCAAACTGCGTCCAATAGAGTCTGTACACCTTTATTCTTGAAAGAAGAACCACAAGTCATCGGGTTGATCTGCATAGCCAACGTACCCTTGCGGATAGCAACCATGATCTCCTCTTCCGTGATCGTAGAAGGATCATCGAAGTATTTCTCCATGATAGCGTCGTCGCACTCAGCCAAAGCCTCAAGCATCTTGTCGCGCCACTCCTCAGCCTCAGCTTGCAAGTCTGCCGGGATCTCCTCTACGCTATACTCGGCACCCATAGTCTCGTCGTGCCAGAAGATAGCCTTCATCTTGATCAAGTCGACAACACCCTTGAAAGTCTCCTCAGCTCCGATAGGGATCTGGATCGGACAAGGATTAGCTCCTAATACGTCCTTCAATTGGCGTACTACCTCATAGTAGTTAGCACCCGAGCGGTCCATCTTATTAACGTAACCGATACGAGGTACATTATATTTATCAGCCTGACGCCATACAGTCTCAGACTGGGGCTCAACACCACCTACGGCACAGAATGTAGCAACAGCACCATCCAATACACGAAGAGAACGTTCAACCTCAACCGTGAAGTCTACGTGTCCCGGAGTGTCAATCAAGTTGATTTTATAACGGTTGCCCAAATAGTTCCAGAATGTAGTCGTAGCAGCGGAAGTAATCGTGATACCACGCTCCTGCTCCTGCGCCATCCAGTCCATTGTAGCAGTACCATCATGAGTCTCACCGATCTTGTGTGTCAAACCTGTGTAAAACAAGATACGTTCAGAAGTCGTTGTCTTACCAGCGTCAATGTGAGCCATGATACCGATGTTCCTAGTGAACATCAATTGCTTATCGTTGTTTGCCATATTCTTTTTATTGCCTTAAAAATTAAAATCTGAAGTGAGCGAACGCACGGTTAGCCTCAGCCATACGGTGCATATCTTCTTTTCTTTTGAATGCGCCACCTTGGTTATTGAAAGCATCTACAATCTCTGCAGACAACTTGTCAGCCATAGTCTTACCTCCACGTTTACGTGCGAAGATAATAAGGTTCTTCATAGAAATTGACTCTTTACGATCCGGGCGGATTTCAGTAGGGACTTGGAATGTAGCACCACCTACACGGCGTGACTTAACTTCGACTTGAGGAGTAATGTTATCAAGCGCAGCTTTCCAAATTTCGAGAGCGGACTTTTCCTCGTTAGGCAATTTGCCCTTAACGGTTTCCAAAGCGGAATAGAAAATTTCGAAGGCAGTATTTTTCTTGCCATCATACATCAAATGGTTAACGAATCTCGTAACCTTTACATCACCGAAAACAGGATCCGGAAGGATCTGTCTTTTCTTTGGTTTTGCTTTTCTCATTTTGTTTTCAAAAATTTGTTCTTGTCGTTGGTTGCCTTTAATTTGTCTTCAACGGTTCCGCTGAACCATTTACTCAACCTTATAGCCTATCCAAATAACTCAAACCTGTTTTAATACTTAAATTTAAATCTCAGTTTGAAGGCATGTAATTAATTACTTCTTCTTACCTTTTGCGGCAGCTGCTGCTTGACCCGGTTTCGGACGCTTAGCTCCATATTTGGAACGTCTTTGCGTACGGCCGTTAACACCCGCTGTATCCAACGTACCACGTACGATGTGATAACGCACACCCGGAAGGTCCTTTACACGACCACCACGTACCAATACGATAGAGTGCTCTTGCAAGTTGTGTCCTTCTCCCGGAATATAGGAGTTAACTTCCTTACCATTTGTCAAACGTACTCTCGCTACTTTACGCATTGCAGAGTTAGGTTTCTTCGGAGTCGTAGTGTAAACACGTACGCAAACGCCACGTCTTTGAGGACAAGCGTCCAATGCGGGTGATTTACCCTTCTCCACCAAAGTTTCCCTTCCTTTTCTAACTAATTGCTGAATTGTAGGCATTTCTTTCTTTTTTTAAACTTTGAATGTGTTATTATTATTTATCTAATCTTTTCCTATTTCGAGCCGCAAAGTTACGCATTATTTTCGGACAATCAATAAGTTGTGCCTGTTTTTTTCGTATACTCCGCACTAAAAACGGTGCAAAGGTACATATTTGTTCCCGTTTGGCAAGGTAGGCTCTTGTCGTATTTATTAATATTTAACATTTACCATCTCTATTTACCGATAAGTTTCATGCGTCACGGGCTTCACACAAACTCAATCCCCTTAAATCAAACGAGTTCCTGTGAAGCCTGTGAAAGCAATGGGATCGGATCGACGATTTACCTAACCAGCACGTAAAGCGACTGGTGACGGGTGCCGATATCACGCAATTTACCCGCCTCGACGAATTGATGCAGACGGCGGCTGGCCGTACTACTCGTCAGTCCGCAAAGCCGCTGG
This sequence comes from Parabacteroides sp. AF39-10AC, assembly GCF_003635405.1. Lineage (NCBI taxonomy): Bacteria > Pseudomonadati > Bacteroidota > Bacteroidia > Bacteroidales > Tannerellaceae > Parabacteroides > Parabacteroides sp. AF39-10AC. The sequence continues at coordinate 104,604 of NZ_QTLP01000015.1, forward strand.
AAAGCGACACGGGTCATATATTCATGCTCGGCAAAATAGCTTGCGAGCAATTGGTCGATGCGCTCAGGTCCTAATTGGCGGGAATGGGATTTGTACTTGGCTCGTTCCAGCGTCATCGTCTTCAAGCTATCTTTCAGCTCTACCTCGGGACGGAAAGCCACGGACTTGAAACGGATGGACTCCGCACGTATCTCGTGCGTGGATTGTACGGCCGGGCATTGCAACGTGACTTGCAAATACCCCAACCCATCGATATGTACACGTTTTCCTTCACGCAAATATTCCGCTGTCACCTCGCTTAAAGAGATAAGCACGGCGGCCACGTCTGCCGGCGTGACCGTACATCGACCATGGATACGTTTGGCCAGATCATCCGTATCGATCGTGCCAGATGATACGATACGTGCGTGAAAACGAGGACGTTTCATGCTATCCTTCGATACCGGAGTCTTGTAAAAGTCATATTTTGCTGCCATATATCTAGTATGAGATTAAAAGGTTATTCATAGGAACATCGTATGCTATTAGTCATTTCACAAGGGTGATATGATCTTTTCACCTATGTGAAACGATCGTTTCATGATTGTGATACGTTCTTTTCACATAGGTGAAAAGATTATAAGTACTTAACAAAGGTACTACATCCATACCACCTAAACAAGAGTTCTTCCTAGTATTTTGGACAAATTACTTTTATTTCAAATGATAATATAAATATTTGGAAAACTTCAAGTTAACAACCTATATTCGCAGAAGAAAACGGTAAAAATAACCTCTAAAACATAGTATCATGAAAACTGTATTGGATTTTTTAGGCCAGCTATGGCTTCGCTTCTTAAAATCGAACGGGCCAATCACCATACCACACCAAACCGAAGGTAAAGCTAAACGATTTAGCGACAATAACTCAATCCTTCAAAAGAGTCTGGAGACTTTCCTCCAAGAAATCATTGAGTTCCGTTTCAACTTGTTGAGCGAGGAGACTGAATATCGATACAAACGATCAGAAGCGGATCGCTTCTATCCGGTGACGCAACGTGACCTAAATAGCATTTGCATGGAGGCAAGACGGACAGGGATCGATTGCTGGGATCGGGATGTGAATCGTTTCGTATATTCAAAAGAAGTAAAAGAGTATCATCCTTTCCGGCAATATATGGAGCGGTTACCCGAATGGGACGGGAAAGACCGGGTAAGCGATCTGGCACGACGGGTCTCCTCAGAACCGTTATGGGTGGAGGGATTTCATCGCTGGATGCTCGCCTTGGCCTCGCAATGGATGGGTTCGGACTCATCAACCTCGATGAGTTCGACCGGTTGCCCGACCGTAAAATGGCTTTGCTGAAAAATTGGATGCAGATGGCCGGGATGAACGTACGCAAGGCACACGCCAAGCATTTCCACCCCCTACCCCGCCTAGCCTCATTTATTGGCACTACGAACCAGAAGAACCTATTAAGCGACCCCACGGGAAGCCGCCGTTTCCTATGCGTGGAGGTGCAAAGCAAGATTAATTGCGAAGGTATCGAGCATGATCAAATCTACGCCCAGCTGAAAGACGAGTTACAAAAAGGAGAGCGCCATTGGTTCACCTCCGGAGAGGAGGAGGCGATCATGCGATCGAATGAGGCTTTCTATAAACGTCCGATCGAGGAAGATGTGTTCCACGCCTGCTTCCGGGCCGCATGTCCGGGAGACCTAAATGTACATCCACTATCAGCTGCCTCCATTTTCCAGATATTAAAGGAAAAGAACCCAGCAGCCATGCGCGGTAGCACGGCAAGCAATTTCGGAAAGGTACTGACCGCCCTCCATATAGAGCGTAAACACACCCGCTACGGCAATCTTTATCAAGTAGTGCCGCTCACCCTTCACACGTTTCACAGGATTTAGCTGTAGCACAAGCAAATGCGGCCAGTGAAACCTATGTCATCGAAATCATCCCTAGCACTTAAATCTTCTCTCCAGCTCCTCATCTGTCAGCATGGAGATAATCGTCTTTCCATCCGGGGTCAGGTTCGAGTCCGGACAAGAGAATAGGGAGGCGATCAGATGATCCATCTCTTCCGAGGATAAGGATTTGCCGGGACGGATAGCGGCGGCTTTCGCTAAAGACAAGGCGATGGCTTCGCAGATCTTCTCATGCACCTCGCATCCGGTCTCGATCGCCCGGTCCACGATATCCTTTACCAAGTTCACCGGATCAAGGTTCTCTATACCAGCGGGCAGGCCATTGATCGCGTAATTGTCATTTCCCAGATTGCTCAGATCAAAGCCGACGAAGCGCAAATCCTCCAATAAGGAAGGCAGTACAGCCGCCTCGGCAGCGGTAAACTCTACGATCTCCGGGAATAAGACTTGTTGGGATACACCTTGCTGCTGACGGATATTCGACAGGTATTGGTCAAACAAGATACGCACATGCGCACGATGCTGGTCAATAATCGCCAGACCCGATTTCAAGGATGTCACGATATATCGCCCTTTATATTGATAGCAAGGATTGCTTACCTCCGTAAACAGGTTTTCCGGGTTCGAAGCCTCGGCCGGCAATTCCTCGATCGGGGCATCCTCGAAACTCTCGGACTCCAGTTGGGCAGCCACTCGATCGTTCTCAAACCCTTGATATAATTTAGACCAATCGAATTCCGGTTTTTTATAGGAAGTAGTGTCAAACGGATTATAACTGGAATCCACTTGCACTTTCGGGGCCTTATAAGTACTAGGCTCACTTTTCTTGACCGGGTTGTAAACAGGAATATCGATCGCATCCTCCACGTCGAAATCAATCGTAGGGATAGCGCTCGATTTAGCCAACGCCTCCCGGGTAGCGGCCATCAAGATCTGCCAGATCGGTTGCTCGTTCTCAAACTTAATCTCCGTCTTTGTCGGATGGATATTGACATCGATCGAGGAGGGATCCAACGTGAAATAAACAAAATAATTCGGCATATCCCCGGCAGGAATCAATTGCTCATAGGCCTGCATGATCGCCTTATGGAAATAAGGATGCTTCATATAACGACCATTCACAAAAAAGAACTGCAATGCCCCTCGCTTCTTCGCCGAGTCCGGACGCCCCACGAAACCGGAAATAGTCACCATGGAACTTTGGGCATCCAGAGAGAGCAACTTCTGGTTTAAACTCTTACCATATATATTAATGATGCGCTGACGTAACCCCGACTCGGGCAGATTGAATATCTCCGCGTCATTATGATAAAGAGACATACCCACCTGCGGATTCACCAAGGCGATTCGCTCGAACTCATTGATGATATTCCGGAATTCCGTCTCATTCGACTTCAAGAATTTCCGGCGGGCGGGAACATTAAAGAAAAGATTCTTTACCGAGAAGATACTTCCCTCGTTACAAGCCTCCGGCTCGATACTCTCCAAGTTAGACCCCGCGATGGACAGGCAGGTACCAAGCTCCGCCCCCCTAGCCCGGGTACGCAACTCTATATGGGCGACAGCGGCGATAGAGGCCAATGCCTCACCCCGGAAACCCATCGTATGCAAAGAGAATAAATCCTCGGCCGTAGAAATCTTAGAAGTAGCGTGCCGCTCAAAAGCCATGCGAGCATCCGTCTCGGACATACCTTTCCCGTCATCGATCACCTGTATCAATGTCTTACCCGCATCCTTAATGTTCACTTGGATATTGGAAGCGCCAGCGTCCACCGCATTCTCGACCAACTCTTTAACGACAGAGGCCGGACGTTGAATCACCTCTCCCGCCGCGATTTGATTGGCGATATGATCCGGAAGTAAATGAATGATATCGCTCATTACCAGAACAAATACCAAAAGAAAGCAGCCAAGACAGCCAAGGCTACCGCCAGTTTCACATTCTTATACTTACGAGCCCGGGAATCCTCGCCCCGCCCCACGCTTCTCTTCAAATGTGAGGTGCCTTCAATAAAAGTTCCCTTGATATGCGGCTTATATTCCTCCAACGATTCCTCTACACCCATTTCACGTTTGACCTTACTTATACGTTCCTCCAAGGCTTCCTTATGGGGGTCCCAATAAATAGGCTTATGATCATATTGACGCGGTTTACGCATGTTATAAAACGAGAAAAGTGCCATAGCTTTACCTATTAATTATGAATACGACGCTAATGTACGAATTTATTGCTTCTTTTCGGAGCATCTTGAGCTTTTCTTTTCACGACCTGATAAATATCATCCTTATCTTTCGGACGGATATAATCAAACCAATAAAAGTCTTTCAAGTATTTCTGGTCGGGCTTCAAATCAGGAATAGGGGTCATCGTACCTGTTGGAGTCGGCCAGATCTTCAGTTTATCCAACTTATTGTCTTTTAGCCAGATCGTAAGGAAACCGCTCTTGGTCTCGTTCATGCCGACCATCGAACCGTCCTTCTCCAATGGGAAGAAAATCGATTCGGCGTTGCCCGACACATCGATCTGATTCACGACCTGTCCCTCGAAATAAGCCTTCAAGTCATTTCCCTTTAATTGATTGAACGCAGTAGAATCGATTTGCTGTATCGCGAAAGCGAATTGCTTCACGTGAGCGAAATCGATCGAGCTATCATTCATAAATATCAAGATCGTATCCCCATAGATCTGATACTGTTCATTCCAAACGATAGGGTCCGTATACATATATAATATAGAGTCTCTTGTATTAAACTGCATCGAATCGCAAACACCTTGCATATCCGTCCGATAGAAACGGACGCCGTAATAAGCTTTTACTTCCCGGTAAAGGGAGTCCACCGTAGTCATCTTCAAGGTATCACCATGCAGAAACAATGTATCCCCTTGGCTGAATTCCAAGAAACGGGCGCTATCCGTAGCGAAAGCATACTCGGTCTTCTCATTGTAAAAGCCATATTGGCCTTCCAGCATGACATGCTGCGCCGTGTCTTGCAGACTCATATTACCGAACGCTTCCCCAAAACCCAGTTCCCGGTTGTAGGCGATAGAGTCGCCCGTCAAGATACGGTCGCCGGAAACCACCTGAGAACGATCCAATAGCAAAGAGGTATTATTCACGGTATCGTACCAACCCCTGGAAGAATAGATCGTGCCGCTATCCGACACGATAATGGATGGTCCGAGTATCGTGGCGATCTTCGAGTCCGTATTATAATGCAAGGTATCGGAATACAACGTGAATTGCTCATTCTCCAGACGGACGCTATCATTGAAGATAGCCAATTTCGTACTAGGCGAATATTGCCCGTAAAAAGAAGAGAGCTGATTCAAGGAATCGACAATCAGACCTCCGTCGAAATAATATCCGATATCCGGGATTCGCTCATAGTTCAAGCTATCCGTAAACAAGGTAACCTGCCCATTCTCCATGCGGACATTCTCCCGCAAATAAGCGATCTGGGTATTTCCATCGTAAAACAGGTAATTTCCATACACGAACAAGGTATCCCCTTGTTCCATCCGAACATTACTAAACGCTTCCAAGGAATTGGTCTGCTCAAAGAAATATGCGCTATCGCAATACATATACGAACTATCATGGCGAAAACAAACATCACCATTCAGTACTTGAGCCTCGGCGTTCCTCTCCTTATCGAACGAAAGCGTATTCGCATGCTCCAAAAAGACCTTCGTCTTCTTGGGAGCGACACTATCTTTGGCGGCTACCACCGTGCTATCTTCCGTTTGCGCGAATACGCCAACCGATAAAGCACACGATAAGAGCGCTAGAAATAACCTGTTAATTAGTCTCATTCCTTAATCCAACCCGGATATTTGAAATCACAATTCCTCCAACCGTCACTAATACGCACGTAGGTTGATTTTTGTTTCTTCGTGATCCAGTCGTTCAATAATTCCTCACGTTTCTTAGCCTCTACGATCGCTTTCAAAGCTTGGAAGTCATCGGCCAAATTCGCCTTATGTCCTTCCGTCCGAGCTTTCAGCTTAACAATAGCTACTACCTCTTTCTGCTTGTTCGTCAACATGGTAAAAGGCTTGGAGATCTCTCCGACTTTCATGTCATATACCACCTTACCGATTTCCTGTGGAAGTTCTTGCATCTCGAACTTAGGGGTTCCCATATTGCTGCTCTCGTAATCTTGGTTTACCATCAAACCCTTATTATTACGTGTATCCTTGTCGTAAGAGACGAATGTAGCGGCTTCCTCAAACGTGAACTTATTCGCCTGCAAATCATTGTACAATGAATCCAGACGAGTGGTAGCATCCGCCAACTCCTTATCGGAAACCTTCGGTTTCAATAAGATATGGCGGCAGTTGATACGGTCTCCACGCTTCTCGATCAATTGGATGATATGGTAACCATACTCCGTCTGTACGATCTGGGAGACACGTTTCGGGTCTTTCAAGTTGAACGCGACGTTCGCGAACTCCGGCAACAGCTGTGTCTTGCTCATGAAACCCAGTTCACCACCTCGAGACGCCGAACCCGGATCTTCCGAGTACAAACGAGCCAACGTGGAGAATTCCATCTTACCGGAATTAACCTGCTCCGTGAAATCACGTAAGCGGGCCTTGATAGCGTCTGTTTCCTCAAACGGAATCTTCGGTTCCAAGGTAACGATTTGCACCTCTACTGTCGTAGGGATGTTCGGCAGGCTATCCTGAGACAACTGGCTGAAATATTTACGCACCTCGGAAGGTGTCAGCTTGATCTCGCCGATCAATTGATGCTGCATCTGTTGCACTACCTGCTGCTCCCGCACCATCTCCTTACGCTCATCCTTGATCTGGGAAAATTTCTTACCGAAATATTCCTCCAATTTCTCGCGAGACCCGATTTGGTTCACAGCCATGTTCATCCATTGATCCACGCTCTGGATCACTTGGTTCTCGTTCACGGTGATACTATCGATCTTTGCTTGATTCAGATATAGTTTCTGTATCGCCATCTGCTCCGGGATCACGCAATACGGGTCGCCATCCAAACGGACCCCCTCGTTTTGATTATACAAACGCTGCGTCTCAATATCCGAACGTAAAATAGCGTCATCTCCTACCACCCACACAATTTCATCGATCACATTGTCTTGCGCCATTACAATGCAAGAACAACAGGCAAGAAAGAATACACTTAAAATCTTTTTCATCATGTCTACCCATTTATAAAATTAGAGATCACGGCTCGGAATGGAATTCCACGTCACCGCTCCGGATCGCATCGTTATATAACTCGTCTTCAAATTTTTTCAAGAATTCAACTTTTCGTTGGTTGACCAGCATTTCCGTGACGTGCGGACTGGCATAATCATATGGCTCCACACTGCCGGAAGGCAAATATTCCTTGATATTCAACAGATAACAATAACTGCTATCCGCCACCTCAACATACTTATTCGCCTTCAGAAACGCATTCGGATTCGACACATGGATCGGTATATTATCCATTACCTCATCGAAATCAACCCATTTGTCGTAAAAGTACTCATAAATCGTGGCATTTTGCACACTATATTTCTCAATTTTTTCTAAAGAGGCCACATCTGTGGATTTGTACCACTTTTTGACGTCGGTAAGTCCCGGGGCATCAACCGGGATTTTCAAGAATAATCCCTTGATCAAGCCTTTATCCAAGATAAACTTTTTCTGGTTTTCCTCGTAATAGTTTAATTTATCACTTTCCCGGATATCAGTTTTCAGCTTCTCCTCCACCAATCGTTCCTGATAACGGTAACGAACCAAGGAACGCCTGTACTCCTCTACCAATTTATCGACCTCCTCTTTCTCATCCCCCAAGTTACGCAAAGCCACATCGTACACCAATACATCCTTTACCCATTTCTTGGTAAAGCTCTCGGCCAGCAACAGACTATCTGCGGAGGAAATCCCCCGGGGTATTAGCTTATTCACCTCCGAACGATTTAGGGTACGTCCTTTCACGCTAACCAAGACATCCGTAGTATCAGCTGGCTGAGAACCTTTACAGGCACCCAACAACACAACGAACGCTAGGAACATGAAGACTATCCTCATATCTATCTTTATTTTATTTCTTTAGTTTCTTCAATAATTTCCAGTTGACAGTCACCGGATATTTTTTATTCAAATCCGCGATCCACTTCGCTTCCAACACCTTCTGCTGGGCGGAGGGTTTGCTCCAGATCTCCCGGTTGCTGACCTCAAACAACAGAATCCCATCCCGGTACTCCTGCATCAAATGAGGGATCTCCGGATGTTTTGTCTCCAGATTCTTACGCTCGGCGGTCGTTACGATATCGCGGATAAACAAATCATAGACCTCTTGCATAAAATCACCCGCATACGTTTTTGTCGAGAACGGGCAACGTTGGATATAATAAGCGAACTCCGCTTGCGGGAAATCCTTTCCATCCAATTGCATAAGCGTCTTGTTCATATCCTTCGCTTTCTCATAAAACGCCTCGTCCGTGGGGAAACAATCATTACATAACGCTTGCAGCTCCGCATAGGCTTCCGGATAGAAAACGTATCCGTATTCTTTCTTCATACGATCGTCGAAAGCTTTATATAACTCGAAGTTACGTTCACCCTGCCCCATACGTCTCGACAAGGCTTTTTCCTCTTCCTCAAACGAAGGGCGTCCTTTCTTATCGATCAACTTAATGATATGGTAACCAAAACGAGTTTCCACCACCCCGGATAAATCACCCGGCTTGCTCAACGCAAAAGCGGCTTGCTCAAAAGGCTGGACCATCTCGCCGATCCCGAACCAAGGTAATACCCCCCCTTTTTTAGCGGAAGCCGCATCCCCCGAATACTCTTTCGCCAACTCACCGAAATCCGCACCCTCTTGTACTTGCTTATAGATAGCTTGCGCTTTTGCCAGAAAAGCCGATGAGTCCTGAATAGCGGAATCTTTCGGGAAGGCGATCAAGATATGAGCGACATGTACCCGCCCCGGATTGGGTTTACGACTATGGACTTTTATCAAATGAAATCCTAATTTCGTGCGAACCGGTTCAGACACCACGCCAATCGGCAAGGAATAGGCGGCATCCTCAAACACTTTTAGGGATTGCATCGGGAGCAAGCAACGTACATATTCGCAAGCGACATGCTCCTTATCCTTCTCGGCCAAAGCTTTTCCGACTGTTTCCATATCCTCTCCTTTCTGGAGACGTTCGTATACTCGCATGGCTTCTTGATATACAGCTACCGTATCTTTGGAGACCGTCTTCTCCGGCAAACGGAATAAGATGTGGGTCAACTCTACCGAGTGATCTCCCCGGTCATATACCGCACGAGCAGCCGCTTTCTCACCCTCCTTATCCGACATATAGCTATCGATCAACTGAGCCCGGTATCCATCTAGCTCACTTTTGAATGAGGATGTCTGGTCGATCCCTAAAGATTCCGCCTCCGCTACTTTTAGCTTAAAATTTTTAAATAGCTCGACATAGCTTTTGACGGACTTTGTACTCGATAAATCTACCTCTCCATTCTTCTCCGCGATAAAAATAAATTCAGATAAAGGCACTTGTTTTCCAGCGACCGTCATAACGACCGAATCGGATGCGATTTGAGCGTTAACTGTCACACAAGCGAATACCCCTAATGAAATAAGTAACTTTTTCATCAAAAATTCTTTTACCATAGCACGAATATACATTACAAAAATAACACTAATCTAACGGAGAGCCGACAAGAAAAGTATGCTATCCCATTAAATTAGTGTTTTTTATAAAACGTAAAACTTGTATTACTATTCACCGCGGCTATAATTCGGAGCCTCTTGCGTAATCGCTACGTCATGCGGATGGCTCTCTTGCACACCAGCGTTGGTGATTCGAGTAAAACGAGCTTTATGCAACTCCTCGATATTATGAGCCCCGCAATAACCCATTCCCGCACGTAAACCACCTACCATTTGGTAAATGACCTCATACAAAGAACCCTTAAACGGAACACGGGCAGCGATTCCCTCCGGAACCAGCTTCTTCACGTCATCCTCCACATCTTGGAAATACCGATCCTTGGACCCCTTTTGCATAGCTTCCAACGACCCCATTCCACGGTAAGACTTAAACTTTCGACCATTGAAGATAATCGTATCGCCCGGCGACTCCTCTACACCCGCCAACAGAGATCCCATCATCACGGAAGATCCACCAGCGGCGATCGCCTTCACGATATCACCGGAGTAACGCAAGCCACCGTCGGCGATCAAAGGCACACCAGTTCCTTCCAACGCCTTCGCCACATCGTAAATAGCCGACAACTGGGGAACACCCACACCAGCGATCACACGAGTTGTACAAATCGAACCCGGACCGATACCTACCTTCACGGCGTCCGCCCCGGCTTCCACTAAATATTTAGCAGCCTCGCCCGTAGCGATATTACCGACCACACAATCAATATGCGGATATTGCGCCTTAATCTGTTTCAAGACATCCACCACACCTTTTGAGTGACCATGTGCCGTGTCGATCACCAAAGCATCCACCCCGGCATCCACCAAAGCGGCTACACGCTCGAAGGTATTGAACGTAACGCCTACACCGGCAGCTACACGCAAACGACCTTTCGAATCCTTGCAAGCCTTCGGTTTATCTTTCGCTTTCGTTATATCTTTATAGGTAATCAAGCCGATCAACTTATTATGGCTATCGACCACCGGTAACTTCTCGATCTTATGTTCCTGAAGGATCTGAGCGGCGGCCTCCATATCCGTAGATTGTCCGGTTACGACCAAATTCTCTTTCGTCATCACCTCATCGATAGAGCGGTTCATATCCTTTTCGAAACGCAAGTCACGGTTCGTCACGATACCAACCAAATACCCGCCTTCATCCACCACGGGAATACCGCCAATCTTATATTCAGCCATCATTGCCAAGGCATCCGCCACACGTTTGCCCTTCGTGATAGTCACCGGATCATAGATCATTCCATTCTCCGCACGTTTAACGGTCTGGACCTGCTTTGCCTGCTCGGCGATCGTCATGTTTTTATGAATCACACCAATACCTCCCTCACGGGCGATAGCGATAGCCAACTTGGCCTCGGTAACCGTATCCATAGCGGCCGATACCATCGGTATATTCAATGTGATATTACGTGAAAACTTTGTCGTGAGATCGACATTACGAGGAAGAACTTCCGAATAAGCTGGGATTAACAATACATCGTCAAACGTTAACCCATCCATAACGACCCTGTCTGCAATAAATGACATAGAACTTATGCTTTAAAAATTATTGCGTGCAAATATACGACTTTTCACGCAATAAATCGATACGGGAGAAATTAAAAATTCGATTCAGAAGAAAATAAACTTTCATCCGAACGAAAACAAAATTCCTTCCGAAGGAAAAATAAATCTCTTTCGGAAGGAACAATAAGCTTCTTTATTTGTTTTTTCTTTAGAGTGGAACCGGGCCACCCTTCCATTAGTTTGCCATTTCAGACAAGAACTTGATACGGACCAAGCGAATCTCCTCTTCCGTATAGTCACCGCCTAATTCCTCGATGGCGTCTTCCAGACCGTCGGTCTCCGAGTCCTTGAAATACTCGTAAATATCCTCGATATGATCCTCATCCATCACATCATTCAAGAAATAATCGATATTGATACGTGTACCGGAATATACGATCGCCTCGATCTCATCCAAAAGCTCGGTGAACTCAAGTCCGTTAGTCAACGCGATCTCGTCCAGCGCCACCTTGCGGTCGATCCGCTGAATGATTGAGACCTTCAACTTGGACTTATTAGCGACCGTACGTACGCGCAAATCCTCCGGACGCTCAATCTCGTTCTCCTCTACATGTTTCTTGATCAACTCAATGAACTCCTTGCCATAACGTTTCGCCTTACCAGCGCCCACTCCCGGGATATTCTGCAACTCGTCCAACGTGATCGGATAAGTAGTAGCCATAGCCTCCAAAGAGGGATCTTGGAAAATCACGAAAGGCGGAACTTCCAACCGCTTGGATAATTTCTTACGCAAATCCTTCATCATGGAATAAAGAACCGGGTCTACCGCACAAGAGGCTCCCCCACGAACCGGAACTTCCTCTTCCTCTTCCTCGAATTCATTGTCCTCGGTAATCTTGAACGATACCGGCTTCTTCATGAACTCCTTACCTTTTTCCGTGATTTTCAGCAAACCATAATTCTCAATATCCTTCGCTAAATAGCCAGCGATTAAAGCCTGGCGAATAACGGCGTTCCAAGTTTTATCATCCTCGTCCTGTCCGGAACCGAAGACCTCTAATTCATTGTGCTTGTAATTTTGGATTTCGGAGGTTTCGTTACCTACCAAAATATTTACGATATAATCTGCCTTAAACTTTTCTTTCAACGTACTGATAACCTCCAGTACCGCACTTAACAATTCCTTCGCTTCCACCTGCTTCTTTGGGTTCAAACAATTATCACAATTACCACAATTATCTTCCAGGTATTCCTCACCGAAATAATGCAATAGCACTTTTCTCCGGCAGACGGAAGTCTCGGCATAGGCCGCAGTCTCTAAAAGCAACTGTTTGCCGATTTCCTGTTCGGCCACGGGCTTTCCTTGCATGAATTTCTCCAATTTTTGCAAGTCCTTATAAGCATAGAAAGCGATACATTGGCCTTCTCCGCCATCCCTACCGGCACGACCGGTTTCCTGGTAATAACCTTCTAGGCTCTTCGGGATATCGTAATGAATCACATAACGGACATCCGGCTTGTCGATACCCATACCGAAAGCGATCGTAGCCACGATCACATCCGCCTGTTCCATCAGGAAGGCATCCTGATTGGCGGAACGTACTTGCGAATCCATTCCCGCATGGTAAGGCAACGCCTTTATCCCGTTGGCTTTCAAGATGTCGGCAAATTCCTCCACCTTTTTACGGCTCAAACAATATACGATACCCGATTTACCCTCGTTGGCTTTAATATACTTAATGATCTCGCGGTCTATATTCGTTCCTTTCGGACGAACCTCATAATACAAATTAGAGCGGTTGAAGGATGATTTAAAGACTGTAGCGTCTATCATACCCAGATTCTTCTGGATATCGTGCTGCACCTTAGGTGTGGCGGTAGCGGTCAGAGCGATTAACGGACGTTTACCGATCTCATTGATGATCGGACGGATTCTTCGATATTCCGGACGGAAATCATGTCCCCATTCCGAGATACAATGCGCCTCGTCCACCGCATAGAAAGAGATCTTTACCTGACGCAGAAAATCCACGTTCTCTTCCTTGGTCAAGGACTCCGGTGCTACATACAGCAACTTGGTACGTCCTGATAATATATCCGATTTCACCTGGTCGATAGCCGACTTATTCAAAGAGGAATTGATAAAATGGGCGACCCCATCTTCCTCACTGAAATTCCGCATCGCGTCCACCTGATTCTTCATCAAAGCGATCAACGGAGATATCACGATCGCAGTTCCTTCCATTAGTATGGATGGTAATTGATAACAAAGAGATTTACCTCCCCCCGTCGGCATTAATACAAAAGTATCCTTCCCGGCCAGCACGTTCTCAATAATAGCCTTCTGGTTCCCCTTAAAGGTACCGAAGCCAAAGTGCCGATTTAGCTCTTCTGTTAAATGATCCTTCTTTGCCATACTTCGTATTATTTATAGTAAACCGCCTACGTTTACGCGACCTGTAAACGGTTCACGTCCGATTTTTCAAATTTCTCTTTCGCATACTCCAACGTTACATGGAGTTCCTTTACTTTTTGAGATGGCATACTGTACATAGCGTCCATCATCACGGCTTCTACGATTGAACGTAACCCACGGGCACCCAGCTTAAACTCAAGCGCCTTATCCACGATAAACTCATAGACTTTCTCATCGAACGTCAGCTTAATGCCATCCATCTCGAACAATTTGACATATTGCTTGATAATGGAGTTCTTCGGCTCGGTCAAGATGTTACGAAGCGTATCACGATCCAGCGGATTCAGATACGTGAGGATAGGTAAACGACCGATAATCTCCGGGATCAAGCCAAACGACTTCAAATCAGTCGGGGTGATGTATTTCAGTAAATTATTCCGGTCTACGGTAGCCGTACCCAAACTAGCCGAATAACCGACCACACGGGTATTTAAGCGTTGAGCGATCTTCTTTTCGATTCCATCGAAAGCACCACCGCAAACGAACAGGATATTCTTCGTATCCACCGCGATCATCTTTTGCTCCGGATGCTTACGTCCCCCCTGAGGAGGCACATTCACGATCGATCCTTCTAGAAGTTTCAGCAAACCTTGCTGTACACCCTCACCGCTGACATCCCGAGTGATAGACGGATTATCGCTCTTACGCGCGATCTTATCGATCTCATCGATGAAGACGATACCCCGTTGGGCCGCCTCCACATCATAATCCGCCGCTTGCAATAGCCGGGTCAAGATACTCTCGATATCCTCCCCCACGTAACCTGCCTCGGTAAGTACCGTAGCGTCCACGATAGCGAACGGGACATGCAATAACTTAGCGATCGTACGGGCTAACAAAGTCTTGCCCGTACCGGTAGCGCCCACCATGATAATATTAGATTTCTCTATCTCCACATCGTCGGCGGTAACCTTTTGAAGTAAACGCTTGTAATGGTTGTATACCGATACCGACAGATAACGCTTCGCGTCATCCTGCCCGATCACGTACTGATCCAAGAAAGTCTTGATATCTTCCGGTTTAGGCAGATCTTTCTGCTTCAAACCAAAAGAAGTTTTCTTACCTCCTGTCTGCTCCTTTACGATCTCATACGCCTGCCGGGCACAATCATCGCAAATACAACCAGAGATCCCATTGATAAGCAAATTAACATCACGGCTACTCCTGCCGCAAAACGTACATGTATCGCCTGTTGTTTTGGCCATAGTTTCTTATTGTTGTTTTTGTTATTTACGTGTTAAAACATCGTCGATCATGCCATACTTTTTCGCTTCCTCCGCGGTCATCCAGAAATCACGGTCGCCATCGCGCTCGATCTCCTCATAGGGTCTACCTGAATGATCCGAGATTATGGTGTACAGTTCTTTCTTAACCTTCAAGATCTCGCGAGCGGTAATCTCGATGTCTGAAGCCTGTCCTTGTACGCCGCCAAGCGGTTGATGGATCATTACACGGGAGTGCTTCAAGCCGAAACGTTTTCCCTTGGTTCCCGCCACCAATAAGACAGACGCCATAGAGGCGGCCATACCCGTACAAATCGTAGATACGTCGCTGGAGATAAACTGCATCGTGTCGTAAATGCCGTAGCCCGCATATACAGAGCCACCCGGCGAATTGATATAAATAGAGATGTCCTTTCCGGGATCACTGGAATCCAGATACAACAACTGCGCTTGAATCACGTTAGCGGTATAATCATCCACTTGCGTGCCCAAGAAAATAATACGGTCCATCATCAACCGAGAGAATACATCCATTTGAGCGACATTCAGCTGTCGTTCCTCTATAATTGTCGGGGAGATATAGCTACTGGAGATGTTCATATAACTATCCAGAGCCGTACCACTCATACCTAAATGCTTTGTAGCATACTTTCTAAAATCTTCCATATTTTCTCCTATCTTTTATTTACCGAGAAGACGTAAAAAGGGATTTCCCTCTGTGACTTAACGGAAAAACAAAGTTATAAATAAATTTCTGAAAGAAACAATTTATTTTGCTATCCGCTAAGATATTTTTAGAGAGAAATCCCTTTTTTGATATAAAACAACCTCCTAAGAGGCCGAGTAAAGATCTTTTTATTCAAAAAGTTTGTTGAACTCGTCAGCGGTTACCTCCTTAACATCAAGTTCCACTTGCTCTTTCAACCAAGCAGCCAATTTCTCCTCAACCGCACGGTCGATGATGTTCTGAAGTGTTTGCTTATTTTTCAACATGTCTTTAGCGTAGTTGTCAAGTACATCCTCAGGTACAGACAACATGCCGTATTGAGCGAACTGAGCCTTAGCCACACGTTTAGCGAAGTTCTCGATGTCAGCGTCCTCAACCTTCAAGCCGTTCTTCTTAACCAAGTTCTCCTTGATCAACTGATATTTCAAATCCTGAAGGATCTGAGGGAAGTCCTCGTCGATCTTCTCTTTCGTATTCTTCTCGTTAGCGGCAAGCAACCAGCGTTTCAATAAATCGTCAGCGAAATTCAACTCGCCAGCTCTCTCAACCAACATATCACGAGTGTCTGTCAAGAACTTGAAGTCACTCTGAGGAGCGAATTGCTCAGCCAAAGCTTCCTTGATCTTGTTCTTGAACTCTTCCTCGCTAGTAACCACGTTCTCGCCAAATACCTTGTCGAACAACTCTTGGTTCATCTCAGCGTCTTTATGACGGGTGATCTCCTTGATCTCGAAGCTGAAGTCGCCTGTAGTCTCAGCCACTTTCTCCTTATCGATCTTCAAGAAAGAAGCGATCTCTGCCTCAGCACCCTCGTAAGCCTTATTCGGGTTGAATACCACTACGGCATTTACTTTAGCACCGATAAACTTAGCTTTTTCTTCCTCATCCTTGATATACATAGGCATCAAGACAGCGTCCTCCACAACGATACCACCTTCTTTCGGGGCACCATTCTCAAGCTCGGCTACCGTACCTTTTACCATATCTTTTTCCTCAACCTCGTCTACCTTGTCGTAAGAACCGAAGTTTGAGCGATAAGCGTTTACTTGGTTATTTAGCATTTCTTCATCGATAGCGACTTGATAGAACGGAAGTTTATCGTTCTTGCTCAACTCGATATTGATCTCCGGAGCCAAAGCCACGTCAAAACAGAATTCGAAATCCTCTTCCTTATCGAAATCCAACGGCTTTTGCTCTGTCTCGTTAGGCATCGGCTCGCCTAAGATATGCAAATCGTTCTCACGGATATACTTGAACAGATTCTCAGAAACTAATTTGTTTATCTCCTCTACCAGCACGTGCTTTCCGTACATTTTTTTAACCATGCCCATAGGAACCATGCCCTTACGGAAACCCGGTACATTGGCTTTCTGACGAAGGCTACGCAGGCTCTTGTCTACCTGATCAGCATAGTCAGCTTTCACTATTTCTAATTTCACGATACCGCTTACGGCATCATTGTTTTTAAGCGAAACGTTCATTCTGAATGATTTATTTAATTAATAGTCGTATCGAATTTTAGGTCGCAAAATTAGACTTATTCTTTTAATCGTGCAAATTTTGATCTGTTTTTATTCTTTTGTTTATATTTGGCGGCAATTATTTACCCTTTGAATGAATCATTATGAGAATAAAAGGAATATATGCTACCCGTCCGGCGGTAATCCAACTTTTGATCCTCCTGCTATTCTTATTGGCTGGAGCCGTTTTATCATCTATTATATCCACGGGCTTATTACTCGCGACCCACGGTTTACAGACTGATATAACCCAAGACGCTAATTTAATGAGGCTCATTCAGTTCATCTCGGCGATCTGTACCTTTTTGCTACCATCTATCGCCATGGCTTGGACATGTAGTGACAATCCCCGCCATTATCTATCAGTCAAGAAAATCACAGACGGCAGGATCTGGATTCTCACCTTAGTTTGCATGTTCTTATTTTCTCCGGTTATCAATTTGCTAGGATTGCTCAACAAGCAGATGGAGTTACCCGCGTTTATGGCTCCTATCGAGGAATGGATGCGGGCGCAAGAAACCCTCGCCGAACAACTGACGACGATTCTGTTATCCAGCGATAGCGTTTGGGTAATCCTGGCCAACCTTATCGTTATCGCCGTTACGGCTGGGATAACCGAGGAGTTCCTGTTCAGAGGGGCCTTGCAACGAGTGATCGGGAAATGGACCTCCAACCCTCATACGATCATATGGATCGCCGCCATACTATTTAGCGCCTTCCATTTACAATTTTACGGATTCTTGCCCCGGATGATACTCGGAGCCTATTTCGGCTATCTACTCTATTGGAGCAAAAGCATCTGGATACCGGTGTTCGCCCACTTTGTCAATAATGCTTTCGCCGTAATAGGGATGTCGGACAGTCGTCTCAAGGATAACGAGTTTGTCACAGGCGATATTCCCGCCGAGCATCTTTTGGACTTTTGTCTTATCGCCGCCTTATCTTTCCTGCTGTTCATACTGGTAAACAGGCGATTGAAACGGCTGCTATAAGTCTTTCTTACGCAGCACGAAGTCTTTTCCCAAATATTTCTCGCGCACGATCTCGTTCTCGGCTAGTTGTTCGGCGGTTCCTTGGAAAAGGACTTTTCCCTCGAACAGAAGATAGGCCCGGTCACAAATACTCAATGTCTCGTACACATTGTGGTCGGTAATCAAGATTCCGATATTCTTATGTTTCAAGCGAGCCACGATTGTCTGGATATCTTGTACGGCGATCGGGTCTACACCAGCGAAAGGCTCATCCAACATAATGAACTTCGGATCGATCGCCAGACAGCGGGCAATCTCCGCACGACGCCGCTCCCCACCCGAAAGCTGGTCTCCCAAGTTTTTACGAACCTTATTCAAACCGAACTCTGAAATCAAGCTTTCCAGTTTCTCTTTTTGGTACTCAACGCTACGTCCCGTCATCTCCAAGACCGAGCGGATATTATCTTCCACCGTCATTTTCCGGAAAATCGAAGCCTCTTGCGCCAGATAGCCAATGCCGTTGCGAGCCCGCTTATAGACCGGGAATTTCGTAATCTCCATGTCATTCAAGAAGATCTTACCCTCGTTAGGAGTGACCAAACCTACTGTCATATAAAAGGTGGTCGTCTTTCCCGCTCCGTTCGGACCAAGCAAACCAACGATCTCCCCTTGTTTCACGTTAATCGATACATGATTCACGACCGTACGAGTCCTATATTTCTTTACCAAGTCCTCCGTACGGAGCACCATTCGTTGTTCGTCTGACATAAGCTACTTAAAAATTTAACGCGAATGTACGTGATAATCCGCAGATCTACATCACATACATTCGCAAAAAAGCGATAAGAGAATTTAATAACTCCACTCAGATTGCCACTCGATCACGGGTTGCTCCCCCTCGAATCGGATAGGAAGCCAGATATAACGTCCGTCTATAGCGTTCTCCGGAGTCCAACGATCTCCCATATAAATAAAGCGATCCGCATGGCCGGGTACAGGCAATACGTACGTGCTCTGAGAATAAAACGACACCTCCGAGTTCTCTCCCCTAAACGGATTTTCCAATTCCTTCCAAGGTCCCCAAATCGAGGAAGCGACGGCCGATCGTCCCGCATTCGGAGCCCAGCCCGTACAGCCGGACATAATCAAATAATATTTCCCCTTCTGTTTGAACAAGGCTGGAGCTTCCATGAAACGCCCCGGGAAGAAACGGGCGTACTTACCGGAATAACTCGTATAATCATCGGTCAGCTGCGATATATGCAAGGTACTATTCTCTTCCGAGGAATAAATATGATAAGCGATGCCATCGTCATCCACGAAAAGGTTCATATCCCTAGCCATTTGTCCGGAGATCTGGTCACGCCCCAATAAATTCAAGCTATCCGGATGGGCTGGTAACTCTCCACCGCTAAAACCTAGATCTGCGGAAAGCGTACAAGGTTGCTTATGTAGTTCCTGTACATTAACCGGCCAAAAACCGGCATTCGGACGGAAAGCGTTTACGAACGAGTAAGGCCCCACCACGTTTTTACTGACAGCCACTCCACTCAATGCTCCCGAATAGCCAGCACCTCTCGGCTCTAAATGAAACCACATTACATATTGATCATTCTTTTTATTATAAATCACTTTCGGACGCTCCAACACGCATCCCTTAGCAATATGGCTCGTCGTATCATCCGGCACGACCGATAAGGCGATTCCCTCGTCTTTCCAATTATATAAATCTTTCGACGAATAGCAATGAACGCCTACTTGAGCCAGATTTCCAGCCGAGCCCTCCGTTTTATGCTCACCAAACCAATAATAAGTATCCCCGATCCGTAGAATACCGCCACCATGAGCGTTTATATGTACCCCTTTATCATCCGGCCAAACTTCCCCCGGCTTAAAAGAAAGATCCTTCCGCTGGCAAGCCACACATAAACACAGCAAGCCGATCACTCCTAAAAGAATTCGCTTCATAAAAGTATTTTTTAGTATTTAAGAAAGCAAACATAGTTAAAAAAGAGGGATGTGGCAAACTTTAATACCATAGGATTTACAAATAAAACCAATCTTGTTTCTAAGATGTTATATGGTTATTAGTGGATTTTACGCTATCTTTGCAAATTGAAATCAGAAATTTATCAAGATAAAAATGAATAAAGCATTACACAGAATGGGTGAGTATACCCTACTGATGATGAAGAGTATAACACTTCCAGACCGGTGGAGTATGTTCTTTAAGCAATTGATCAAAGAGATATACAAGCTAGGCGTGGATTCTCTTTGGATTGTCATAATCATCTCGGTCTTTATCGGTACGGTTATCGCCATCCAGATCTCCTTGAATATCAGTTCCCCCTTGATTCCTAAGTTTACGATCGGCTATACCACCCGTGAGATTATCTTGCTGGAATTCTCTTCCTCTATCATGGCACTAATCCTAGCGGGTAAAGTAGGCAGTAATATCGCCTCCGAGATCGGAACCATGCGAGTCACCGAGCAGATAGACGCCATGGAAATCATGGGTGTTAATTCCGCCAACTTCCTGATCCTTCCGAAAATGCTCGGTTTGATGATCTTTATTCCGGTATTGGTTATCTTCAGTATGTTCACCGGTATCATGGGCGGCATATTCGCCAGTTACTCAACGAGTACGGGAATGACTCCTTCCTCGTTCGAGTACGGTTTACAATTCTACTTCAACGAGTTTTACATTTGGTATTCTATTATCAAATCCGTAGTATATGCGTTCATCATCTCATCCATCGCCGCCTATTTTGGCTATAACGTAAAGGGAGGCGCCCTAGAGGTAGGTAAGGCAAGTACGAATGCCGTGGTCATGAGCAGTATCATGATTTTACTTGCCGACGTAATATTAACCCATTTAATGCTTACTTAAAAATGATCGAAGTTAAGAATATAACGAAGTCTTTCGATGGACGTGTCGTCTTGAAAGATATAAGTACGACGTTCGAGGATGGTAAGACGAATCTGATCATCGGACGAAGCGGTTCGGGTAAAACGGTAATGATCAAGAATATCATCGGGTTAATGAAACCTGATACCGGACAGATATTATACGACGGCAGAGACTTGATCACGATGAACAAGCATGAGTTAAATATGCTGCGTCGGGAAATGGGTATGTTGTTCCAAGGTTCCGCTTTATTCGACAGCATGACGGTAATGGAAAACGTAATGTTTCCTTTAGATATGTTCTCTAAAGACTCAACGAAAGAGCGCAGGAAACGTGCGGAATTCTGTTTGGAACGCGTAAACCTGTCCGAGGCCGGACATCTATATCCTTCCGAGATCAGTGGAGGTATGATGAAACGTGCCGCCATCGCAAGAGCGATCTCCCTAAATCCTAAATACCTGTTCTGCGATGAGCCGAACTCCGGACTAGACCCCAAGACTTCTCTATTGATCGATGATTTGATTCACGACATTACGGTGGAGTACAATATGACGACCGTTATCAATACCCACGACATGAACTCCGTGATGAATATTGGTGATAATATCATCTTTATTAAGGAAGGCGTGAAGGAATGGCAAGGAACAAAAGAGCAAGTAATCACCTCTAATAACCAAGCGTTGAACGATTTCATCTTCGCGTCCGACCTGTTCAGGAAAGTAAAAGAAGTAGAAATGCTCCAAGAGGAAGGGTAAGTTAACATACTTGGCTAAGTATCTTAACTTAAATGGCTAAGTATCTTGACATACTTCGCCATTTAAGCCAGCTTACTTTTTCCACTTATTTTTTATAGACCAAACACGTCCTTGATCTTATCTGCATAATCCAATTTCTCCCATGTGAATAACTCCACATCACAAGTAACCGGCTTCTGCAAATAACGGGAAGAGAATGTCTTCGTCACCGTCTGGGGTTTGCGTCCCATATGACCATAAGAAGCGGTCTCGAAATAAATCGGGTTACGCAATTTCAAACGCTCCTCGATCGCTTTCGGACGCATATCGAAGATATCCCAGATCTTAGCGGCGATCTCTCCGTCTGTCATATTCACCTTCGCACGGCCAAAAGTATTCACGAAAATATTCATCGGTTTAGCCACACCGATCGCATAAGACACCTGTACCAGCATCTCATCCGCCACACCGGCAGCAACCATATTCTTAGCGATATGACGAGCGGCATAAGCAGCCGAACGGTCTACCTTAGAAGGGTCCTTTCCAGAGAAAGCACCGCCGCCATGAGCACCTTTACCACCGTATGTATCCACGATAATCTTACGGCCGGTCAAACCGGTATCACCGTGAGGACCACCGATCACGAACTTACCGGTCGGGTTCACATGATAAATGATATTATCATTAAACAAAGCCTGTACATGAGCCGGATATTGAGCCTTCACACGAGGTATCAATATCTTCTTCACGTCTAAGGCGATCCTCTTTTGCATAGCCTCATCCGCTTCCTTCTGTGAAATACCTTTCGGACCGATAAACTCATCATGCTGCGTGGATACCACAATCGTATCGATACGCAATGGCTTACCGTTATCATCGTATTCAATCGTAACCTGACTCTTAGCGTCCGGACGTAAATAAGGCATCAAATCCGGTTCTTCCTTACGGATCTTCGCCAATTCCCATAATAAACTATGAGATAAGTCCAACGCCAAAGGCATGTAATTCTCAGTCTCATTAGTAGCATAACCGAACATCATACCTTGGTCGCCGGCCCCCTGCTCATAGGGATCCGCACGCTCTACGCCACGGTTGATGTCGCCACTCTGCTCATGGATAGAAGAGAACACACCACATGACTTCGCTTCAAACTGGTACTCGCTTTTCGTGTAACCAATCTTCTCGATCACGCCACGTGCCACTTCCTGCACATCCACATACGCACTTGATTTAACTTCTCCAGCCAAGACAACCTGTCCGGTTGTAACAAGGGTTTCGCAAGCAACTTTCGAATTCTTGTCATACGCCAAGAACTCATCCAGCAAAGCATCCGATATTTGATCGGCTACTTTATCGGGGTGCCCTTCAGACACCGATTCGGAGGTGAATAAATAACTCATCGTTTTAAATTGAAAATTGAGAATTGAAAATTGAGAATTAGGGGATAAGCCACAGGTCGCAATTGACAATGCTCGTTAGTTATTAATCTATGACTGAATTGAACTTGGAAGGATTTTTCTGCCGGACGGCAACGAAAAGGATATGTTTTTAGCATTTTTTCCCGTGGTTGCAAGCAATACAAATCTATCCACGTCAATTCATTCGCAAAGATACGCAATAATTGAGAATTGAAAGTTGAAAGTTGAAAATTATTTCTTCTTTTTGGAATTACGTAAGGCTTTTTTATATTTAAAACCGGCCTTCCATTTCGCTGAATCAGAGCCATGTGTCCCTTTCAAGAAATCAGAGAACTTGATTTTCTTACCATTCGGATCTTCCGCTTCGCCTTTCGCTTTCTTGAAGACGATCCCTTGCGTCATCGCTTTATTAATTTCTTTATTCATAACTCAAATCTCGTAGTTCATAATTAAAACTTATAATTCGGATAAAAGTTCACGCATCGTCTTGCCAAACACAGGATGTTTCACCAACGGAGCTACTTCTGCCAACGGTTCCATAACAAACGACCGTTTGTGCATCAGAGGGTGCGGTAGCGTCAGCCGCTCCGTATGCAGGATTTGCTCATCCACCATTAACAGATCGATATCGATGATACGGTCATGATACACACCGTCACTTTTTTCGATACGTCCCATCTCGATCTCGATCAAACGGGTAGCGTCTAATAATTCCATAGGGGAAAGTTCCGTCGTCATAACGATCACGGCATTCAAGAAAGTGTTGTCCGATTCAAATCCCCAAGGCTCCGTCTCATACATATCAGAAAGGGCAAGAACATCTCCCACCCTTTCAGCCAACAGCGCCGCCGCTGTCACCAAATTTCCTCGTTTATTGCCTACGTTCGTACCTAATCCAAGGTAAGCTGTCGCCATAGAAACCGGATTAAAGGATTAGCATAGCGTCGCCGTAAGCACCGAAACGATATTTCTCTTTCAAAGCGATATCGTAAGCGTCCATGATCAACTCATAACCACCGAAAGAAGCTGTCATCATCAATAATGTAGACAACGGCATGTGGAAATTTGTCACCATGCTGGTAGCCACGCTGAAATCATACGGAGGGAAGATAAACTTATTCGTCCAGCCCTCGAACTCTTTCAGATGACCATCCGTACTTACGGCCGTCTCGATCGCACGCATCACGGAAGTTCCGACCGCACAAACCTTGTGCCCCTCATCCTTTCCCTTGTTCACGATATCCACTACATCGGCATTTACGACCATTTGCTCAGAATCCATCTTATGCTTTGTCAAATCTTCCACGTCGATCTCACGGAAATTACCCAAGCCCGAATGCAATGTCAAGAAAGCGAACTGGCAATCCTTGATCTCCAAACGTTTCATCAACTCACGGCTAAAATGCAATCCCGCGGCAGGAGCCACAACCGCACCTTCTTCCGCGGCGAAAATATTCTGATAACGATCCTCGTCTTCCGGTTCCACCTCACGTTCGATATACTTAGGCAGCGGAGTCTCGCCCAAGGCATACAAAGCCTTCTTAAACTCGTCGTGGTTCCCGTCATATAAGAAACGGAGCGTACGACCACGCGAAGTCGTATTATCAATTACCTCCGCGACCATGGAATCATCCTCGCCAAAGTATAACTTATTACCGATACGGATCTTACGAGCCGGATCCACCAATACGTCCCACAAACGTAAGTCCTCGTTCAGCTCGCGCAACAAGAACACCTCGATACGCGCCCCTGTTTTCTCCTTGTTACCGTACAAGCGAGCGGGGAACACTTTCGTGTTATTAAAGATAAACACGTCACCTTTTCCATAATAGTCTAGAATATCCTTGAATTCGCGATGCTCGATCTCACCTGTATCACGATGAACGACCATCAACCTCGACTCATCTCTGTTCTTCGCCGGATGTAAAGCGATTAATTCCGACGGTAAGTTAAATTTGAATTTCGAAAGCTTCATAATGCACTCTATTTATTTTTCTTCTTCTATTTTTACCACATTCTTCTCTAAGAAATCATCGATCTCCTCCGGAGACATACACATATCCAAGGTTACCTCTCCGATGCGAGTCCGTTCCAAGCCAATCAAATGAGCGCCGGAATCCAAGGCCTTCCCGATATCACGAGCCAACGCACGAATATAGGTACCTTTGCTACATACCACCCGTATCTTTATAACAGGCAAATCGCACTCCAGCAACTCCAGTTCGTCTATAACCAATGTCTTGGATTTTAGTTCAACCTCCTCTCCTTTCCGGGCTAGCTCATAAGCACGTTTACCTTCGATTTTGCAAGCGGAGAACACCGGGGGAATCTGTTGGATCGTACCCACGAATGTCTTTAAAACCTCCTCCACGAGCTCACGGGTTATGTGTTCCGTGGGATACACGGCGTCTATCTCTTTCTCCAAATCGAAAGACGGGGTAGTCTCTCCCAACTTCAACGTAGCGATATATTCCTTCGTCTGATATTGAAACTCATCGATCCGCTTCGTAGCCCTTCCGGTACAAACGATCATCACACCTGTAGCCAAGGGATCCAGTGTCCCCGCATGTCCAACTTTAATCTTCTTTACCTTCAGTTTCCGACTTAGCTTATAGCGAAATTTATTAACTAGGTCAAAAGAAGTCCACGTTAGCGGTTTATTAAAATATAAAATCTCTCCAGCTATAAAATCCATTCTTTATTTCAGTAATGTACAAGCAATTGTCACCAATCCCGCGATCGCGCAATAGATAGCGAAATAAATCAGTTTCCCCTTTTTCACGATGTTGATCATCCATTTACAGGCCACGCAACCGGAAACAAAAGCGGCCACGAAACCTACCGCTAATGATAATGCGGGAATGCTCCCGGCCACATCTTCACCTTTCACCATCTTCATCACATCCAACAACGCCTCTCCCAAGATCGGAGGTATTACCATCAAGAAAGAGAACTGGGCTAGTTTCGCCTTATTATTTCCCAATAACAAACCGGTAGCGATCGTTGATCCGGAACGTGACAAACCCGGCATCACGGCGCAAGCCTGAGCCAGACCGATAATAAAAGCATCTTTCATCGAGATCGACTCTTTCTGGCGTGGTTTGGCATAATACGAAAATGCCAGCAAAGCCGCCGTCAATAGCAGCATACAACCAACGACCAATAAACCTGATCCAAAGATTTGTTCTACCGTATCTTTAAAGAATACCCCAACGATCCCGATCGGAATCATGGAAATCAAGATATTGATCACATACTTCGTCTCCGCGTTCATCTGAAATTTAAACAAACCACGGAATATCCAATCGATTTCCTTCCATAAAACCACTAACGTACTGAATACGGTCGCCACATGTACGACGATCGTAAACGCAAGATTCTCCTCTCCCTCTATACCAAACAAAGCTGAGCCAATCGCTAAATGACCGCTACTGCTCACCGGCAGATATTCGGTCAATCCCTGTACGATACCCAGTATCAAGGCCTCAAACCAACTCATTCTGTTACTTCTTTATCTTTGCTATTCTTCAAGATTCCAAAAATCATCATCACGAAACCAATAACCGTAACCACCGGAGCTACCACGATACGGCGGGCGCTGAATATATCGGGATTGAACGTATTATCCCCGGAACCTCCACCACTCATCAATATGAAACCAAGCACGATGCAGGCAACCGCTACCGCAATCAGTATAAAATTCTCTTTTCCGAAAGCAAAATCTCTTTTAGCCATCTTTCTCAACTCTTTATTATTCGTACATTAAATATAATACAACTTATCGACCCCCATCCGCAAATATTTATTCACGGCAAAAATGGTCGCGATCACGGACAAGACAATACCTAAAGCAAACACTGCCACATAAACCAATAATAATGTTTGCATATCCAATATCTGGATAAAACCTTTCAATTCATTTTGCAAATAATATAACGCTCCGGTTAGCATCAATATTGCCAAGATAGAGGCGAAAATGCCACTTACTATGTTATATTTCACAAAAGGCCTACGTATAAAGCCGGAAGTAGCCCCCACTAGCTTCATCGTATGAATTAAGAATCGTTTGGAATAAATCAACAGGCGAATCGTATTACTGATCAACACGAACGAGATAATCATCAGTACCGCAGCCAAGGTTAGCAGGATCAAGCCCAACCGCTTCATATTATTATGGACCATCTCCATCATATCCTTTCGGTAAAGCAGCTCCGAGACCGACGTATAGTTTCTAATCTTCTTCTCTATCACTTGGAGGCTATCGGGGTTGGCGTACTCCGAATGCAGTTTCACCTCAATCGAGGCCTGTAAAGGGTTAAAGCCTAAGAAGGTTTCCGGATTCTCGCCCAGTTCTTCTTCCAACTCTTTCGCGGCTTGCTCTTTCGATATATACTCGGTTGATTTTATAAAAGGAAGAGCATCCAAGCTCTTCTGCATTTTCTTTATCTCAGTTTCTTTTTGGTTATCTTTCAGCACGATGGAGAAAGATAAGTTCTCTTTCACATAAACGGAGAGTTTATTACCCAACATCCCTATCAATAGAATGAGTCCTAGCAAGAATAGTACCAAGGAGATACTAATAACAGACGTAAGCCGGGAGTTAAAGAAAGAAACAGAACTAACTTTTTTATTTTCAGCCATCAGACTCTCACTTATTAACGTTAAATAAATTAAGGAGATGCGTACAGAGAACACACCTCCCAATTTTCTTGCAAAAGAACGAATAAAATAAGTAAGCCGAAAGGGTTTTAGAATATTTAACCTCTACAACTCTAACAAAGGCCATTCGTACATATACAATATATAGATTATTTCTGATTGAATACCAAGTCCAACCCTTGACTTCTATAGAATCCGAAACGGGTATCACTTGATATAAGCGGTAGATGTTCCGTTATGGCATGCGCAATAATTACGTGGTCTGAGGGATCTTTGTGTCCCTGCGCCTCATTGATCTCCATATGCGCATACGTTTGCATATGTTCTTTTTTCAATGGCAATATTTTCACATAAAACTCCTTTTCTATGGCGACGATCATCGCTTCTGCCGACTTCCATCGTTTAGAACACAGTCCTTTATTTCGATAAGCGACAATCAGCTCACGTACGGACTCGGCACTTATATAAAGAAGGGTTTCCGGTTCTTGGATAATAGCATCTATATCCCTATTTAGATATTCGGGATCAGATGCCATATATACAAAAATATTCGTGTCAATGAGATATCGCATTTACAGTAAAAATTTAGGGTCATTTACAATCAGACTTCCCTTTAACCGCTGCATAGCTTCCCATGTCTTACTTACCTTTCTTTTTCCAGTCTTCGCCACAGTTGTTTTAGTTTTGGCATTTTCTTCCTTTTTCTTTTCTTCATTTTTTTCCATAAGGCTTTCTGTTTTAATTTTCTATGATACAAAGATAACGTTTTATTTAATTATATCAGAACAAAAACAGATAAAGTAAAGCTTATAGGATAAAAAAGAAGACCGCCGGAACTGAGTATTCCTAGCGGCCTTCCCCAACATTAAAGACTCAAGGGTTAGTTTCTTAAAATAAGGTTGTTAGCGAACGTTCACTTTCACTGTTATACGCTTACCATTCTCGTTGATCTCTATCAGATAGATTCCTGTCGATACCGGGATACGGGTAGTTCCGATAATTGAGTCGCCATACAGGCTAACTCCAGTCACCGCTATGATACGGATCGAGATTGGACGGGCCGGATGAACGGTTATCGCACCTCGCTCGCAATAGATTTGATGATCGTTGATGATTTGCTCGATACCTACCGTACCGGAGACAGTTACCACACAAGACGCCGTCTTGTTTCCATCATCGGTAGCCACAGTAATCTTGCAGGTACCGATTTTCAGCGCGGTAACGACACCATCTGCGTCAACAGTAGCCACCGTCTCGTCGCTGCTGCTCCAAGAGACGGTTTTCATCGTGGCGTTATTAGGGGTAACTTTCGCTTGCAAGGCAAAAGATTCACCTACGGCCAATGCCTTGGACGTGATATTCAAGGAAACTCCCGTAACAGCCACATCTGTTCCCGGAGGTGTAGAAACCGGCTTGAACTCTGCCATAATAGCCAAGGACTTATCGACTTCAATCTCTACAGGCGAAGTCGTATACTTCTCTTCGCCTATTTGAATAACGGCCAATTCATAATCCGGATTGGCTTCCGCCTCAATGGTTAGCTTAGTCGCTTTCGCCACAGCGGTTCCACTCGTTATCTCGGTCTTCTCGCCCTCACCCTTCAACATATAGACTTTCAAAGAACCATTTTCCGGTTGAGCGAACGTGACAACTAACGCATCCGAACTTTTCACCGTAACCTCCGCTTCCGTAGTCGCATCCTCATAATTCGGATCATACGACGTGAAGATCACTTCCTTTTTCTGGCTATTGCCGGGTTTCAATATAGCTGACGCATCAGCCCATTCAAATTTACCGGATATGGTAGTCCCATCGGCACCTTTCGCAACACCACCGGATAATAGGGATTCCGACAAGGACTGACCTTCCGTGATCGTAGATGCGGTAGGAGCCACTACCTTTACGACCTTCGCTTTCTTTATCACTAATTTCTTGGTTGCCTCGAAAGATCGCCAGTTCTCATCCCCGGTACGTGTTACAGTCACAAGATAAGTACCTGCGTTCAATGGGGTAGCAACCGATCCATCCGTATTTGAATATTTAATATTTACATCTGTCGGATAACTACCGCTCAAAATGTCTTTCAATTCCACGAGCCTTACGGAACCATTATAAACAAACTCCAAATCTGAAGGATTCGCCGTTATTTTAGGTTTATCCACAAAATTCGGGGTGTATGTCGCATCAGCCGCCAAAGTAACCGTTATCTCTGGTTTCTTTCTATCGGCGCTTGAGACATTATCACTCCAAGAATCAAAACGCTGATTCTCGCTAGGAGCTACCGCTCGCAACTTTAAAACCGTATTCTCCGGAACTTCCGAATAATCGCTAATAACCAAGCCTCCATTCGTAACCTCCGTATTTGAGGTACTTAAAGAAAACGTTTTTACTTCACCAACCGGCATTGAATAATCTACCGATTCATAATTACTCTTGTCAAGTGGGGTAAAGCGCAGAATATTTACCTGATCCTTTGTCGGGATTCCGGTCACATTCGCACGAAGCGCCGATTTTTGTGTAGAAGGATTCCATTCCACATCCTCGAAGTCTTGAGTAAGTTTAGCATCAACCTTTTCATAATTATCCCCTCCTATAGTCGGTACTTCCAGCAATGCCATACCAGCCTTCTTGATAATCAGCTCGGCAGTTACATCCACGGCTTTAAATAAATCATCCTCGCCACGGGTAATCCGAACTTTATAAGTTCCGGCCGATTTAGGATTCTCTGTCATTTCTACCCCACTCCGGGAATATGCGACCTTAAAGTCCAAACCGGAATAGCCCGTAATCTTAACCTCGAAATTCCGGTATTGCTTATTATAGACTACCGTTTGCGTCGTCTTATCAATCAGCGAGGCCAAATCTTTCTTCTCCACATAATTAGCGGTAACAACCATAGGGCCGGAAACGGTGAACACATCTCCATCCTTGATCTCGGAAGAGTTCACCATCATATTCATAAAACGATATCCCGTTTCCGTCTCAACAGAAGCGGTCAATTGAGTCATATAAGGAACCTTAGAACCGGAAGCCACCTCTTTACCGGCCTTATCTTTCAATACGACTTTACCCGCATTGGGGATATTCAACGCCGAGGTTATTTGATATTTCACCAATTGGAAACTTGCGCTCACCGTAACATCTCCGGTCCCAACCATAAATGAGCCATCAGCCTCATTATAATTCGCGCCTTCCACTTTCACGGATGCCAGCTCATAGCCATAATCCGCATTTCCTATCACCTTCACTTTCACACCTTCAGAGATAGCCTCACCGAGAGTAACAGGCGCCTTCGTATCCACCTCGATCAGATTAACGCTACCATTCTTCAACTCCCCAACCTTGACCAAATGTTTATCCGGTTCTTTTTGCAGGAAATCGGCCGATATATCAGCGGCTTGTGTCAAAGTATAAGAACCGTTATTCACCAAAGCCCCATTCACTTTCACGGACTGAACCATATAGCCCGCATCCGGAGTCGCCGTGATAGTCAATAAGGTCCCCTGTAAAAATTCAGCACCATTCTTCACCTCCACGCCATTCGCGAAGACCTTCAAGGAACCATTCATCGGATCCGTAAACGTCACGCCATAAACGATCGGATCGAAACGGGCTACGATATCCAAGTTCGCATTCGCTTGCAACTCCCGTGTAGCCGATGTATTCCCATCACTCCAGCCGGCAAACCGGTAATTCTTATCCGCGACGGCTGTCGCTTTCAAAACCGAGCCTCTCGCATATTTATCATTTGCGGTACGCCCCTCCAAGATGACAGTACCGAAATTACCGGCGGTAACATTCATAGAATAAACAGGAATTACGTTCAAGGTTATAAACGTATCTTTAGCCGCATAGAGAACAGGATCATTCGGTTCGAATATCAAGTCGTACTTTTTCTTATCCGGAGAAGCGATCTCGTTCGGAGTTTTCCAGATAAATGATCCGGAAGAAGTACCATCGATCAAGGTACACGCCGATAAAGCCTGTCCTTCCTCAATACGACCCGGAGTAGGTAACACCAAACTCTCCACCTCTTTCTTACTCTCCACCACTAACGTAACCGTATCAGAGAGGCTACGGTATGTCAAGTCCTCCGCACGGCTCAAACGGGCCTTATAAGAACCCACAGCCAGCGTGGAAGGCAATGTCGTAACCCAAGCCGTACCGCTCAATTGATATTCGATCTTGATATCCTCTACAGCGCTTGTTACCGTGACCGGCTTGATGGAGCTGACCGTCTGGACAAGGTTGTTAGCCACGAACCTCACCGTATCCTTGGAGACGAACGCAAAGGTATAGCTATCGCCACTCATCAGACTAGGAGTCGTGTACGTGTAAGAGGTATTTCCATTGGCATATGTTCCCTTGATCTTCGAGATATCCACGTCCGAAGAGCCTTGCTTAATAGCCCCTAGCCTATAGTTGGCATTCGATACGATCGAGAAAATGACGGGCTTACCGTAAGCGATCTCACCACCGCTCATGATGTCCTTGTTGTCCATCTTGGCGGTAACCGTACCCTGTCCACCATCGACAGCGTAAGCCAAGGTATTGGCATTACGGATCGTAAACGTTTTAGAGGAATCTTCTAATGCGGCATACTCCATGGTCTCCGGACTAAATAAGACAATCTTATAAGCTCCGACTATCTGCGGTAACGTGGAAGTCTCCGAACCATCGGCCGCACGATATCGAACCGCTTGTCCCGCTATTTCCGGCGTAAACTTAATAACCGGCAAATTCTTCCCGGCCACGATCTCGTCTTTTGTCGCCGAAGAACCTGTTACACTCACGGAAATCGTTTTCTTCGCGGCGAAACCTACCGACAAGGTCGTAGAGGCGGTTAACGAGGCGGTCGTATAGGTATAAGAGATGGTGTTATCCTTATTAAGCGCACCTTTTGGCAAGGCTGATACCGCAGTTCCATTCACAACAATCTTATTCAATAGAAATCCGGGGTTAGCGATAATTGTAAATACGGCAGGTTGCCCGTTAATGATCTCGCTACCGCTTGCCATGTCCGTAGAGCCCATCTTGGCGGTAACCGTACCTTGTCCGGCCGTTTCCACGTTATAATTTAATACATTCGCTTTAGATACCGTGAACTTCATGTTCTCATCCTTCAAGGCGGCATATTCCGCGGTCTCGGGACTGGTCGCGACGATCGTGTAAACACCATCCGCCGCAGGAAGTTTATCGGATAAAGCTCCGGAAGCGTTCTTATATTGAACCTTCTGCCCCGCTATCGTATTGGGGGTAAACGTGATAACCGGAAGATTCTTACCAGCCAAAACCTCATCCTTCGTGGCAGATAATGGATTGGCTGTTACAGATACGGTTTTCTTCGCGGCAAATCGCACGTCAATAACCGTAGAAGCGGTCAACGCCGATGTCGTATAATCCGCGTAGGAAGTCTCATTCGTAGAAGAATTAAAAGTTCCTTTCGGCAAAGTCACCTCATTATTATCTACGGTAAGTCTGCTCAACACATAACCGGGCTTGGAGGTAATCTTCAATACGGCTGGCTTATTATAAACGATCTCACCATCACTAGCGATAGTGGAGCCATCCATAGAAGCGGTTACAGATCCTTGCGCCTCCTCAAACGAGTAGGAAAGCGTATGGGGCGGTTGTACCTTGAATAGAATCTCCTTGTTTATGGCGGCTTGCGTATCAGTCTCCGACTTGGTTACGACAACATAATAAAGTCCAGCCTTTTCGGGTAGCTCATCCATCAAAGCAGCAGAGCCATCCTCCCTGTATTGTACTTTATACCCCGTAATAACCGGGTCAAAAGTAACCTTGGGCAAATTCACCTTCGCTCTTATCTCATCCAAGGTGGCATACTCAGGAGAGATCGTGACCGTCACCTGCTCTTTCGCCTTGAACACCGCCTTGATTTCCGTACTACCGGTTAAAGCGGTGGAAGTATAGGAATAAGTGGTCGTATTATCATTTTGAAAAGTACCGCTCGGCAACGTGCCAATAGTAGCCGTATTCATCGTTATATCCGACAGGACATATCCGGGCTTCGCCGTGATCGTGAAAACGGGTTTACTATTATATGCCACCTTGGAACCTGTGGCTACCGTACTGGTTATGGTTCCTTGATCCGTATTCGCCGAGCTATAATTCAATGTCACCTTGAACGTCGGAAGATC
Organism: Parabacteroides sp. AF39-10AC; assembly: GCF_003635405.1. Lineage (NCBI taxonomy): Bacteria > Pseudomonadati > Bacteroidota > Bacteroidia > Bacteroidales > Tannerellaceae > Parabacteroides > Parabacteroides sp. AF39-10AC. The sequence goes on from NZ_QTLP01000015.1 coordinate 138,530, forward strand.
CGGGGCGGAACGTAAATCTGAATCTTGCGCATGTACCTGTGCCATCGCGATGACAGCAAGGAATATCGCTAATATACTCTTTTTCATGTTTATCTTTGTTTTAATCGTTATTTAACCCTTACTAATTGACCGTTCACGGCATAGATGCCCGAAGAAACCATGATCCGCTGTCCGTCCGTAACCTCGCCACGATAAGCGACCTTGCCATTCATTCTGATAACCACCACGTCCATAGGCTCCGGCGTGTGGATCACGATAGCACCACGATCGGTAGTCACGTAATAACCATCTACCGGCTCGATCGTCTGGTTACCCGTAACCACGCCATCGCCGATACGTAAAGAGCGAAGCGTACTCAATGTCTTGGCGTCTGTCAAGACAAAGCTTTGGAAAGGCTTGATCTCCGGGTTTGCCTCTTGCTCGAAAGAGGTTCCATCCGCTGTCAATATATAAGCGGATTGTTTCAAGGTAATCGTAAATGTATTCGGATTCGAGCACATCAAGAAAGTACCTGTTTCAGTTGGAGCGGCAGGTTCTTCCAAGGTCTTGAATTCAAAAGCTCCTTCGGAAGAGATCGTATAGGTATCGCCATTAGCCGCCCAAAGACCAGCCATGCCAAAAGCACTCTCATCCACCACGAACTCCGGAGTCTTGTTATCCTTCAGCCTAGCGAACCAGATACCATTATCAACATTTTGAGTACTTGGAGCCGAGATCTCCTCCTCCGTAGAGTTCTTGATCACGGCAGAGGTAAATGGCATTCCAAACGCCTTCCATCCCGTAGCAGACAAAAGTGGAGCGAAACGAAGAGACCGAGCCGTCAACTTCCCTTCCGTAGCGGTAAATACCACTTGTGCATCCTCTTCCATCATCACTGTATCTAAAGCCATAGGCACCGAGACAGTCAGTGTCGCTCCATTTAGAATATTCACCTGTCGATCTTGAAAAGATGTGGCCCACGTAGTATCACTTTTTATGTCAATGGCTACTACACATTCTTTTATAGAAAATGACTGCGCACCTTGATTCAACCAATAAACCCTTTTAAATGGATTAGCAATAGCATATGCTTTAGCTGTATTTTCCTCTATTACTAAACGACCATCCTTGCAATTAAAAATAACACCATCCGGGATAGTATAAGGCTCCCATGTGTCCACATCCGGAAAGAAATTAGGCTTTGCCGCATTTAAAGAATTAAGCGTTTCTGCCATAGTCGTATCAGGAATCAGTATTATATCTCCCGCATAGGCAATGCCTTCATGGTAATATGTACTCCCATACAATTCTCCAAAATCGATTGCTGTTACTATAGAGACCGCCGCATTCCTAAATGAACCATCCGGTTTATTAATAATCACACAAGGCTTCCCGTTTTGGTCTTGAAATTGCACATCAGTGCCTTCCACCATGATTACATTATTATATTCATCAGGATTCATACCATAACCCACTATAGTTGGGTTCTTTATGTTATCAGTAGTTGAGACAATTGTTTTTCCTTTCAATATAATCTTATTATCACAAGGAGTAGGAGTAAAACTACCATTTATTTTAATCGGAGTCATTGCCATTGTCTCTTGTTCATCAAACTTATTCCCGATATAAGAATCTTCAATCACAATCTCGTTATTGGAAGCTCCCACTGTAGAATTATTTGTTGATATCGCTATAGCCGCAAAACTATCGGAAACACCCTTATTTTTTGTCTTACCAGTTAAGGTACTCCCTCCCGAAACATGAACGTTCATATCTGAGGTCTCATACAAATAGAGAGCACCATACCCTACGATGTTCGATTTATTCTTTATTGTCAATTTTTGATCGCCGGCGTTATTAGCATAAATACAATAATGGTTATTTAGCAAGATTGTCGTACTATCTACCGTCACTGGCGTTTTTTTATGGTGAATATATACACCAAATTGATTCGAACCGTTCACCTGTCCCTCAATCTTTGTATTAACAAGAGAGACATCCGTCAGTTCTCCATCAATAAGAACTCCAGATTGTGCGTTAGCCGCCAAATTTATTGTAGTATTTTCAACACGTACAGTCCCCTTTGCCGTTGCTCCCAGAAGAATCGCATTTTGTAATGCTTCCGCAGGATTTGGGTTCTTACGATCACCATAGCCTTGTGTATTATTATTCATAATACAATTATCTATCAACAAATCCGCATTACCGGTTACCTCTATAATTGGAGTACATTTTCCAGAGGTAACTTTCGTTGGCGTATAATCGATACTCAATCCTTTTATTTTAACATCGGTAGCAGTATTATTGGCAGAGCCATTAACCAAGATCGCACCTTTTATAATAGTCTTGTCCTGCCCAGCTCCTTGAATTGTGATAGATTTATCTAATGGTAGAGTCATTGGTAAAGTATATTCTCCTTCCGGGAAAACGATACGATTTTGATCTGTCAAATCTACCTCAGAAAGTAGACCAGACATATCGCAAGCCGCATTACGTAATGAACCATCTTGGTTGAATACAGTAATCGCTGATTTCTCATCCGCGATCTGGTACTTAACCGTATTGTCGCAATTAAAAGTATTCGTTTTATAGTCCTGTATCAAAACCCCTACATTATTTTTATTCACTTTCAGTACAGAGCCCTCACCAATATTAAATGTATTACCCGTACTACGAACAGAAATAGGATATTGCAGAGCTGTACTTTCCATAAAAGCAAACAAATTAGTATTTTTTATATCAAAGGAATTGTTAATCGCATTGTCTTCTTCATCTTTATTTAATACAATCGTAGCAAAATCATTTGATCCTTTAAGTTGATAGTTATGAGACTCCAATGTTGAATTAGCTATCTTAAACTTATTATTAGATGACCAAATATTGAGTGCCGCCCATGAATCTATTTTTGAATCTACAATTGAAATCGAAAGATTATCATTTAGCGCTGTTACATTTATTGCATAATAAAATCCTTTGATAGTACTATTATTTTTCATTTCTATGGACGATCCATTCATATTTGAGAAACTTATTCCTCTACTATAAGTACCATTCTTCGGATATACCGCAGAAAGAATATGAGAATTATCCAATACAATAGTATTTTTCACCTTAGTCGTATTTCCAAACGAAGAGAACCCTCGATTGTAAGACCCTTCTAAATAAATACAAGAATTCGTAAGAGATACATTCACATTATCACAAATACTATTAGAATCATAGCTTTTTCCCAGATTAACAATGCCCATAGAACTTTTACCCCAACCATCACCACTACCTGCTGTTAGTTGATGAAGATGGACCCCAGACAAATTCAAATTCACATTCTTAGACATCACATTAATAAGGCCTTGGCTTAATGTTGTAGCTTTTGTAATCTGTAAATTCCGCAAATTGACATTGATTACGCTCTCTTCCTCATCCCGTTGAATATCTAGCTGCCCTTCTATAATACAATTTGTCGAATCACTGCCAATAATTGTAATAGACTTTGGAATAACAATAGGTGAAACTTGGGGATAAATTCCCTCTGCCACACGAATGGTAGCCCCATCTGCGGCTTTTTCAATCGCTTTCGCAATTGTAGCCAAAGGAGCTTCCACACCACCTCCGTTACCATCAGAACCCGAAGTGCTGACATACAAATCCGTCTGTCCCCACCCCACACTCGTTGCCACCATAAACACGGCGAACAAGAAAAGTAGTCTTCTTTTCATACGATTAATTTTTATAAGTTAGTAATATTCAATTATTTAAAACATTTACCCTATATTCATAAACTCTGTAGCTTCCAGCACATCAGTCTTCTCATAATCATCATTTACAAGCAGTTATGCGAAATCATCGGTTATAAAACGACTAGTCTAAACGATCATTTTATTCTGGCGTTTTATTGAATTCAACGCATAAGCGTCCATATTTACGTTTATGCGTTGATAATCAATTTTTAAAAGTTTCTCTGGATTTTGTTTTATTCAAAAATATAGCCTATCTTTAACGACTAGAATAAACGATCGTTTAGACTAGGCGTTTTTATCTATTACAGAATACTTATAGATCAAATATTTTTACGTAAACAAAATTTTCTACCATAAAAACTTTATATCATCACAAGCTATAAGATTCTCTTCTTAAAGCATGTGGAATAGCATAACTAACCAAATATCAGACTGCAACTATACATAATTGAGATAAAAGGAATTCTACAATATTGATTTTATGAAAACATCTACAATATCTACCACTACGCCATGTATGCTTTATAAATCAAAGCATTACATATAGGTTGTAGATAGCCTGACATCTACAATTATCATTCAACATCTACCACTTATACTTGACATTGATACTTTTTCTTTGCATTGGATAAGAAAACGTGTTATTTTTGAAAGACATTTTGTCTTATGCTGATATAGGTAGACACATTCAATAACAATAAAATGTGTAA
>NZ_QTLP01000016.1:0-614 GCF_003635405.1 Parabacteroides sp. AF39-10AC
TGTCCCCTACCCTGCATACTGCACTGGAACCAATGGCATTTCGTGGTTTGCTACAAGATAAAGAAAGGGAAGTTCTACATAGCGGACCCGGCGGCGGGACTTATCACCTATACGAGGGAGGAGTTCAAGCGGTGCTGGGTCAGTACCAAGGTGGACGGGCAGGATACCGGGACGGCGCTCTTGCTGGAACCGGGGCCGGAGTTCTACGGGATGGAGGACGAGGGGAGAGACAGGAAACGTAACCTCGGATTCTTTTTCCGATATATATCGCCCTACAGACGGGAGATGGCACAGCTCGTGCTGGGCATGGTGACAGCCAGCGTACTGCAACTCATCCTGCCTTTCCTCACGCAGAGCCTGGTGGATACCGGTATACGGGACAACAACCTAGGTTTCATAACCTTGATCCTTATATCGCAATTGGTGATCTTTATCGCCAAGCTATCCGTGGACTTCATACGGAGCTGGATATTGCTGCACGTAAACACGAGGATCAATATCGCCTTGATCTCCGATTTCCTCGCCAAGCTGATGCGCCTGCCCCTGCATTTCTTCGATACCAAGATGGTGGGCGATATCATGCAGCGCATCGGAGACCATGACCGCATCGAGGA
>NZ_QTLP01000016.1:624-123939 GCF_003635405.1 Parabacteroides sp. AF39-10AC
GGCGATATCATGCAGCGCATCGGAGACCATGACCGCATCGAGGCTTTCATGACGGGGACATCCATCAATACGCTCTTCTCTTTCGTTAACTTCATCGTGTTCGGGTTCGTACTGGCCTACTATGACTGGACCATACTGGGATTGTTCCTACTAGGAAACGGGTTGTACGTGGCGTGGGTACTCGCCTTCATGAGATGGAGGAGGGAGCTGGACGTAAAGCGTTTCTCGCAGGCGGCCGGGGAGCAGAGCAACCTATTCCAGCTCATCACCGGAATGCAGGAGATCAAGCTCAATAATTGCGAGACCAAGATGCGATGGAAATGGGAACGGATACAGGTAAAACTTTTCAAGATAGGGATCAAGGGGTTGGCGTTACAACAATATCAGCAACTCGGGGCGGTCTTTTTCAACCAGACCACGAACATACTCATCTCCTTCATCGCCGCACGGGCCGTCGTGCAAGGGGATATGACGCTGGGTATGATGATGTCGGTGACCTACATCGTGGGGCAGCTCTCTTCGCCTATCGAGCAATTGATCGATTTCTCACGGTCCTTGCAGGATGCGAAGATCAGTTTGGAGCGGCTCGGCGAGATACACGGGAAGGAGGACGAGGAACAGGCAGGCGGGATAAGACTGAATGTTCTCCCCGATGACAGGACGCTACGGCTGGAAAACCTCAGCTTCAGCTATGACGGCGCGGACCGGGATTACGTGCTGGAGGATATCAACCTGACGATACCCCATAACAGGGTGACCGCCATCGTGGGGGCCAGCGGAAGCGGAAAAACGACTATAGTAAAACTCCTGCTCGGTTTTTATAACCCCAACAAGGGGGATGTGAGGATCGGCGATACCTCCCTCAGAAACCTGAACCCGCACGTATGGCGTAGCAAGACCGGTTCGGTCATGCAGGATGGTTTTATCTTCTCGGATACGATCGCCAACAACATCGCCCCCGGCGAGGAGGTGGTGGACAAGGAACGCCTGCTGCATGCCGTGACGGTGGCGAATATCCGGGATTTCATCGACTCGCTCCCGCTGGGCTATAATACGAAGATCGGCATGGAGGGAAACGGAGTGAGCCAAGGGCAGAGACAGCGTATCCTGATCGCCCGGGCGGTGTACAAGAATCCCGACTTCATCTTCCTAGACGAGGCCACGAACGCCTTGGACGCAAACAACGAGCGGGAGATCATGGAGCAGTTGCACGCCTTCTACAAAGGACGGACGGTGGTGGTCGTGGCCCATCGGCTAAGCACGGTACGTGACGCGGACAAGATCGTGGTGCTGGACAAGGGACGCATCGTGGAGGAAGGGACGCATCAGGAACTCACGGCCTTGCGGGGGACTTATTATAAGTTGGTGAAGAACCAGTTGGAGCTTGGGAATTGAGAATTGAAAGTTGAAAATTAGTTGGAGAAGAGAAATAAGGACATAGAACTGAGGAGCGAGGAGGTACAGGAGGTGATGGGGCAAGTGCCGGCCTGGATCGTACGGTGGGGGATAACGCTGTTATTCCTCGTGGTCGTGACATTGCTGGTGGGAAGCTGTTTCTTCAAATATCCTGACGTGATCACGGCAGACATGACATTGACGGGGCAACATCCCGCGACGGCGGTAGTGACACGGGCGGCGGGAAAGATACAGGAGCTGCTCGTCAGGGATAATCGCCCGGTAAGGCAGGGGGATTGGCTGGCGGTCATAGAGAATCACGCCGACACGGACGATGCCATCTATCTGGATAAGGCGTTGGAACGATCCGGAAGCGACGTGGATAGCCTGGACAAGGCATTATCAAAGTACAAGGAGCTATCGCTGGGTGATATGCAAGCGGCTTACTCGGGACTACTCTCGGCGCTCCATGCCTGCATCAATTACAGGGAGATCGATTATTATCCACAAAAAATGGCCTCCATCCGCAAACAGATAGCGTTGTATAAGGCTTACTACAACGAGACCGAACGGCAGCGGAAGACCCTCTCGGAGCAATTCGCCTTGACAAGGCGGCAATACGCCCGGGATTCATTATTGTATAGCCGGTCCGTGATTTCCTCCTACGAGCATGAGACCGCACGGGCTTCTTTGCTGCAAAGCCGTTATTCGCTGGAAGGGGCGGCAGCCTCGGCCGAGAATCTCCGGATACAGATCGGGGAGCAAGAGCAATCCTTGCTGGATCTGACGCTGGAGCGGAGCGAGAAAGAATTTACGCTACGGCAGGAATTACAGACCGCCCGGGAACAATTGCTGAACAGCATGAACGAGTGGAGGTTGCGTTATTGCCTCATCGCCCCGGTAGGGGGTGTCGTGACTTTCACCAAGTACTGGAATGAGAACCAGTATATCCCATCCGGAGAGGTGGCTTTCACCGTCGTGCCGCAAGGCGAGGGCCGGCTGGTGGGGAAGGTGCGCATACCGATAGCACGCTCGGGAAAAGTCCGGAGAGGCCAGCGGGCGATCGTCCGTTTCTCCAATTTCCCCGATCAGGAGTTTGGCGTGGTAAACGGCGTGGTATCGAATATCTCATTGGTCCCCACCGACGAGTACTATACGGCGGATATCGATTTTCCAGAGGGCCTGAGAACCAATTACGGTATCGACCTGCCCGTCTCGCCCGAGACGCAAGCCTCCGCGGAGATCGTAACGGAAGAATTACGCCTGATCGAACGATTCTTCCTCCCGATCAAACGGATCGTGAAAGAAGGATTTTAGTGTAATATTATCCTTTCTTTCCTATGCGTTTATCACAGATGTCACGAGTGACAGAGTCCGCCGCAGACTCTAGTTCCACGATATCCACCATCATAGCTGATTTCATGGTTGATAGCATCTGGCGATCCATATAGTTCAGTAAGGCGACAACCCATAGTAAACCGACTACGATCCAAGGATATAATTTCTTATTTTTCATTTGATTGAGGAAAATAAAAAGGAAAACAAAGCCTTAGAAACATCAGGAGCCACGGTTGTGACCCCTGATGTCAATTGACCAATTTTCAGTATTTTAGATAAAGTTATTTAGAAAGAATTTCGTCGCAGAGTAAACTACATTTGAGAAGCATTCTAGGAATGTGGAACGGACCTTTGAATAGATTGCCTTTGGCAGATTGAGAGACACTACCATCGAAGTGTAGGTAGCCATACCATTCCCCATATTCTTTGTCGGGGAGATGATTAAATGTGTAATCGTTTATTAGTTTGTGCATTTCGAGATATTTGGCGTCGCCAGTCGCTTGGTAGGCGTAAAGCGTAGCGATAACCGCCTCGCATTGTGGCCACCAAAACTTCATGTCGTGCCAATACTCTTGGGGAGGGAAGTTTTTGCAATCCTTGAAATAGTTGATTCCGCCGTACGTCTTATCCCAGCCCCAGTCCCAAGACCAGTTGAGGATTTGTAAACCCATCTCTTTCAGTTGGGGGTCCCATCCTCGGTATTTGGCCTCTTCCAAGATAAACCATGCGGTCTCGATGGAGTGGCCGGGATTGATGGTACGCCCGGCGATAGAGTCGATAAACTCACCGTTGGGTCCTACTGTCTCCAAGATAGCCTTGAATTCGGGATGCATGAAATCACGGCGTAACTCGGCTATGGAATCATCGATTTGTTGTGTAAGTATGGGATCGTTTATGGCCTCACGGATGCGTGCCGCCGTATCGATCAGTATCATGCAGAAAGAGTGGCCTTTCGCCACGAGACCTTCACGAAATTTAGGCTCCAATAATCCCGGGGTATTCTTATAGTGCAATACTTGCTTGAATAAGTTCACGGCCTTCTCGGCATAGCCTTTGTCGCCTGATGCCAATGCATAGTGGGCCATGGCGATCGCTGCGAAAGTCTCGGAGAATACGTAACGGCGTTTACGTACAGGGATGCCTGCCGCTGTCACCTCGAAGAACATACGTCCGTCCGTATCAAAACAATGTTTCTCGATGAAATCGATACCGTTTTTACAGGCTCTCAGCCATTCTTCGTTCTTCTCAATGTGATTATAGGCATATGCCAAGATAAAGGCGAATCGTCCTTGGAACCAAACGGATTTAGTGGAGTCCATCAGAGTACCATCCCGGTCTATGCAAGTAAAGTAACCGCCGTTCTCTTTGTCCAGTCCGTATTTCATCCAAAAAGGAAGAATATTGGAAAGAAGCTCATTCCGATAGGTCTTGCCCCAATAAGCTAGATATTCCGATGGATTAGATAAATTGTCAAACGCTGCCATACCTTAGAATTTATTACATCTTTCAAAGAAATTGATAGCTTCTAATTCCGCTTTCATTGCGGCCTCTTCTTCGTCCGTCATATTCCGGAACGGGGTACGGTTCTTGCCGAGATCTAATCCGATCAATTTCATGATGCGTTTTCCTCCGACGATATTACCACGGTAATTGCAGATAACGTTAATAACCTCTTGAGAGAAGTTTTGTCTCTCGCGAGCTGTCTCTAAGTCACCGGCTGCCCAAGCCTCTAGGATACCGGTTAATTCTTTTCCGTTATAGTTTGTGGTACCACCGATACCTCCTTGCGCTCCACCCATCGCAAGGCAAGGAAGAATCGTTTCATCCTGTCCGTGCAACATGTCGAATTTACCATCCTTGTATAAACGACATTGATTGTATTCGTATAAGCTCTCGTATGTATATTTGATACCGGCGAAATTAGGGATACGCCCGTCTACTGCTTTTAAGAAATCCAGCATAGGGAGGAAAGCGTTGTTAAACGCAGGGATATGATAGTAGTAAAACGGTAAGGCAGGAGCGCCGCAAGCGATCTCCTCGCAGTACTTTACCAATTCCTCAATTCGACCGATACGAGGGAAAGGAGTAGCCATAGCGCCAATACCCCAAGCGCCGATCTTTTGAGCATGTTCCGCCAAATTACGACTAGACTTAACGCATGTGCTACCTACGTGCACAATTACCTTAAAGCCTTCCGGAGCTGCTTCCATCCATTTCTCGGCCAATTTCATGCGTTCTTCCTCTGTCAGCATATAACCTTCTCCGGAAGAACCATTGATGAACACGCCTTTCAGTCCGTTTTTCACAAGAAGTTTCGCATAAGCTTCAATTGGCTCGTAATTAACTTCCCCGTTCTCATGGAACGGAGTGAAGGGAGCATCGATCAGTCCTTTAATTTTATCCATACCTGCGTTATTTTTATGAGTTTTAACCTCTAATTTTAATTATGATGCAAATATAAATAAAATAATTTAATAATACAGTAGTGTTTTATCGAGAAAATGAAATAATTATTTATTTTTTATTTAATTCCTTTGAAATACATATTAAATCATACCTAGAATTTTAGATCGAGATAGCAGGCAGGCTCCTAATATACCCGCTCTTTCACCTAATTTGGATACTTTGATCTGAGTATCACGGGTTACCAAGTTCAAAGAGTACTTCCTGACGGCACTTTTAATAGGTAGGCTTAAATATTCTCCCGTCTGCGACAAGGGGCCGCCCAGTACGACCAGTTCCGGATTGAAAATGTTCATCAATCCGGCTATTCCTTTACCTAGATTAAAACCGATCTCCTCCAGTATCTCAATAGATAGCATATCCTCTTTCTGAATAGCGTCGATCAAGTCAGAGAGCCCGATGTATTCCCCGGCATCGATTTTACTGGCCAATATGGTGTTGCTACCCTCTTTATACCGCTCAAGGAGGGTACGGTATAGGGCAGAACCGGAAGCTCCAGTCTCGAGGCATCCTTTTTTACCGCAATGGCAAAGAATCTCATTCTCGAAGAAGCTGAAGTGCCCAAATTCTCCGGAGAAGCCTGATTTCCCGAAATAAACCTTGCCGTCTATGATGATACCGATACCTAATCCCCAAGATATATTGATGAATAGGATATTTTTTTCTCCTTTTACGACTCCTTGAAGATATTCGCCGTAAGCCATGGAACGGGTGTCATTCTCTATATAGATCTTTATATGTAGTTTTTCCTCAAGGATTTGAGACAAGGGCTTCTCCTCAAAGTAAAAAATGCTATAGCTATATCCGGCGAAAGGATTTACCCGTCCGGATATATTAATGCCAATGCTTAATATCTTTTCCCTTGGGATCGGCAACGAGTTTATAAATTCATTGATACATTCGCAAAGATGGTCTAAAGCGGCTGGTGTGTTTTCGAGTGTATAAGGGATATTCTGCTCAATGCGGATCTTATCTCCTTTAAAATCTAATATGGCTAGATTCAGTTGATCTTTCAGTATATCTACGCCCACAAAATAGCCGGATACGGGATTGAGCCCGTAAATACTAGGTTTACGCCCTCCGCTAGTCTCTTGTTTTCCAAAGTCGAGTATATAACCGTCCTCTTGTAATTCGCTAATTAGCTTGGTGACGGTGGGGATACTGAGATTCATTTCTTTACATACCTCCGCTATAGTAGCGTCTCCATTGGCCATATAATAATGTATGATCTTCTTTTTCAGAAGGCCACTACGAGTATTGTCATCGGACGAGAGCAAGAACTTAGTTGTCATGGTTATACCTTTATTGAGTGATTAGGGCAAAGGTACAATAAGTTTTTTCAAAAACTAAGCGTAATAAAATAAAATTTTTTCATAAGGAGCTATCTTAATTGTAAGAATTTGTAATAGAAGTTGAATACCATAGTCTGCGGCGAACTTCGGACGTTTGATGGCAGTCTTCCTCTGGATATACGGATTCATGAGCCCTGTAGCCGGTATGGTGGCAGACAGGGTAAACAGGAAGTGGCTAATCGTGGGTAGCTTATTTGTCTGGTCCTTCGTGACTTTGATGATGGGGTATTGCACGGATTTCAATCAGATCTATTACCTACGTGCCTTGATGGGGGTCAGTGAGGCCCTGTATATTCCTGCCGGATTATCGCTTATCACAGATTATCACCAAGAGAAAACACGGTCATTAGCCGTAGGTATCCATATGACAGGTCTATACGTAGGCCAAGCCTTGGGAGGATTCGGAGCTACGGTGGCCAGCGCTTATACGTGGGAAACGACTTTCCATTGGTTTGGTATCATCGGCATCGCTTATAGCGTGGTCTTGATCATCTTCTTACACGATAAGAAAGATCATGTCGAACAAGCCGTAAAACTGGAAAATTATCCGAAAGAGAATCCGATTTCCGGTGCGTTTAAAGGATTAGGGATGTTATTCACGAACATCGCTTTTTGGATCATTCTTCTTTATTTCGCCACGCCGAGCTTACCGGGTTGGGCGACAAAGAACTGGCTCCCTACCCTATTCGCTGAAAATCTCTCGTTGGATATGTCCGAGGCCGGTCCGTTATCTACATTCACGATCGCTATCTCTTCCTTTATAGGGGTAATCGCCGGAGGTATTTTATCCGATAAATGGATCCAGCGGAATGTCCGGGGACGTGTATACACAGGCGCCATTGGTTTGGCATTAACGATACCCTCTCTCCTATTACTAGGATTTGGGCACAACTTCCCGATGATTATCGGCGGTGGTCTTTGCTTCGGTATCGGTTATGGTATATTCGACGCCAATAATATGCCTATCCTTTGCCAATTCATCTCCCCCCGTTATCGGGCTACAGCCTATGGAATTATGAATATGACCGGTGTATTCGCCGGAGCCGCCATCACGGATATACTAGGAAAATCTACCGATGCTGGTAACCTTGGCCATGACTTCGCCATGCTAGCCGGATTGGTACTCATCGCACTTTTAATCCAAGTGATCTTCTTACGTCCGAAAGTCGCTAATATGACCGACGAATGCTAATTAATCTCATCCAATAAACTAAATAAACAACAAAAAAGTAATTCATTATGAAGAAGAATCTACTGCTCTTAATGCTTGCGCTCCTACTTCCGGCATTTATGTACGGACAAGAGCAGACAGTCTCCGGAACAGTGCTGGATACCTATAAAATGGGTGTCCCCGGTGCGTCTATCGTTGAAAAAGGCACGACAAATGGAACGATTACCGATTTCGACGGTAATTACACTCTCACCGTATCCAACAAAAACGCCACATTAGTATTTTCTTTCATTGGGTACAAGACACAAGAAATTCCAGTAGCCGGGAAAGCCAAAGTAGACGTGATCCTACAAGAAAACGCCGAACAGCTAGACGAAGTAGTGGTAACCGGTTACGGTGGCTCACAAAAGAGAGCGACCTTGACAACCTCTATCTCTAAATTGGATAACGCCGTACTGGAAAATGCAGCTATGGCCAATGCCGGACAATCTTTACAAGGTACGGTTTCCGGTTTACGCGTAGTAAACATAAGTGGCCAGCCGGGTAAAGACCCCAATATCGTACTTCGTGGTGGAGCTACCATGACCGGAAAAGACAATGGAGCTTTGGTAGTGGTAGACGGTATCGTTCGTAACTCTTTGGCAGATATCAACCCTTCAGATATCGAGTCCATCCAAGTATTAAAAGATGCTGCCTCAACGGCCATTTATGGAGCACGTGCGAATGGCGGTGTAATCCTTGTCACGACCAAACGGGGAAAAGAAGGCGTAGCTTCCGTTTCCTATAAATTTAAAGGAGGAGCAAACTTCGCCCGTACAGGATATGATTACTTGAACGCAGAGGACTATATCTATTATAATCGCTTAGGATACAAGCGAACCGGACGTTCGGGTATCGATAACCAAATGGGCTATGGAGTTGGTAACGATTTATTCGACATTCGCTATCTAGATGACACGACGAAAGGTCTGTTAAACGAAGGTTGGCAACAAATGACAGATCCCAATGATCCTACAAAGCAACTTTTATTTAAGGATTATTCAGGCCAATTGAAAGATGCAGCTTTCAAAGACCCCTCATTCACGCAAGATCATTATTTGAACATTACAGGCGGTAACGATAAGGGTACTTTCGCTGCTAGTTTAGGTTATTACAAAGAAGATGGTTTGATCAAAGGTACTAGTTACGAACGCTTCTCCGGAACGTTAAACGGTTCCTATAAAATATTCCCGATCTTAACTGTAAACGGCGGGGCGACTTACACTTGGTCTCGTACGCCGGGATTATGGATCGGTCAATACGAGTTCTTCTATCGTACGATGAGCCAACGCCCAACTTGGAACCCCTATATGGAAGATGGATCTCCCGCTTCCGGTTTCGGTACCGGTGATGGTAATCCTCTTTACTACAAGGACAAGCTAACGAATACAAATGGAATCCGTCGTTCAACATACAACATAGGTTTCGATTTGCAAATCATTCCCGAGAAATTAGTATTAAAGGCTAATAGCGCTTTGTATCACGTAGATAATCAAACGGATAAATTTGATAAAGCCTATCAACAACAGAACTCTAGCACACCGAACCTAACGCGCCAGGCTGAAGCGAAATATGTAAAGGAAAATCAACAGCAACATAGTGTGACCTTGACATATTCTGATAGTTTCAAGGACAAGCACAATTTGGAAGCCATGGTCGGCGGTGAGTATTTCAATTGGCATCAATATACGTTAAACGCCAAGACTCAAAATTCACCTTCGGATGATATCCCAACCTTGAACGCAGGAAGTAACCGTACGTATTCATACAGTTACAAACAAGGCTATCGTATCCTTTCCGGCTTCGCTCGTGTAAACTATAACTACAACCTCAAATATCTGTTGTCTGTTGTAGCTCGTTATGATGGTATCTCCAAACTGAGCGACCACCGTTGGGGGTTCTTCCCGGGTGTCTCCGCAGGTTGGAACATCATGGAGGAAGATTTCTTCAAGGACTCCAAATTAGCGGATATTATCTCGAACCTGAAACCACGTGTCAGCTATGGTGTAAACGGTAATGTAAACGGATTAGGCTATTATGACGTATACGGTAGTTACGGACAAAAAGACAAAGACGGAAATATCATAACAAACTACAATAATTCCGTTGGTTTTTACAATGACCAATTGGTTAATAGCGGTTTACGTTGGGAGCAAAGTAAGTCTTTCGAAGTAGGTCTGGATATAGGTTTCTTCAATAACCGCTTAAGCTTTATCTTAGACTATTATAACCGTACGACTTCCGATTTGTTGACTGATCTGGATTTGCCTAATTACACGGGATTCAAAAGTATCAAAACCAACTTAGGAACACTGCGTAACCAAGGTTTTGAGATGGAGGTAAAAGCTAACATCTTAAATAATGTAGGAGGTTTCAGTTGGGACGTAACAGCTAACTTATCTACGGTAGCCAACAAGATCATCAAGCTTCCGGCAAACGGAAACGAGAACAACCGCCAAGGTGGATACCAAGTATGGGATCCGAAAAAAGGCGAAGTCGTTTGGGTTGGCGGAAAACAAGAAGGAGGAAAGCTGGGTGACTTGTTCGCATTCAAGCAAGATCACATTTTCAAAGATTGGGATGACGTAAAAGCAGACGCAAATAATCGTTATGACGCCATTGGTGAATTATATGGTCCAGCGGCATGGGAAGCCCTGAAAGACAAAACCGGTAAACAACAAATCGAGCCGGGTGACGTATGTTGGGCCGATTTGAACGGTGACGGTGTCATCAACAATCTAGACCGTGTGAAGGTAGGCAATATCTTCCCGAACGTAACAGGAGGTTTCTCTACCACCGTTTCTTACAAGGATTTCTCTTTATACGCCCGTTTCGACTACGCATTAGGCCATACATTGTATAACGACTTGGCCGCACGCTCTATCGGACAATACCAAGGTTCATTTAACATCATCGACATGGTTAAACAAAGCTGGTCTGAAGAGAACACGAATACGGATATCCCGAAATTCTACTATGCGGATCAATTGAGCAAAAAGAATATCACCCGCTCCAACAACGGACTTACGGCTGTAGATAACAACAGCTCACGATTCTATGAAAAGGGTGATTACTTGGCACTTCGCGAGATCACATTGACATGGAACTTACCGAAAAGATGGATCAATAAAGCGTTTATGTCAAACGCCTCTGTTTATGTCACCGGACAAAATCTGTGCTACTTTACCGGTTATTCCGGAGTATCACCAGAACCAGCCGTAGATACCTATTATGGTCAAGGCATCGACAATGGTAGATATCCGACTCCTAAGACTGTCCTTATGGGTGTATCTGTAACTTTCTAATTAACGCATAAAAATTAAACATCATATGAAAAAGATATTTATAACCTTTATGGCGGCTGTGTCCTTGTTGACATTCAATCGATGCACCTCGTTGGACATGGAGCCAGTCAGCAGTATTTCCGATGCTAACTATTGGAAATCATCGGACCAATTCAAGGCATTCAATACAGGTCTGCATTCCTTGCTTCGCTTACGTAGCTATAATATATTCGTACTGGGTGAACCACGTGCCGATATTTATGGCGACCAGCCTTTCGGAGGTGAAGCCACTCAAGGCGTAGAACGATATCCGTATAATACGATCAACGCTGAATTTACGGGCATCAGCAATTTTGGAGATTTCTATGAGACAATCAACCAATTAAACCTCATGATCCGTAAGACCAACGAGACTACCTTATTAGATGAAAATGAGAAGAACTACTTCTTAGGTGAAGCATATGGTATGCGTGCGTATATTTATTTCCATCTATTACGTTCATGGGGAGATGTAATTTTGGTAACCGAACCTACTCTAGGTAACGAACTGGATATCTCTCATTTGGAAAAAGCGGCGTCTCCAGCAAGTGAGGTCATGGACCAGATCAAGAAAGACATTGACGCTTCCGTCAATGCTTTCGGTAGTGATTATTCTTACAAATATGGAAAAGGCTACTGGTCTAAATCAGCCACATTGATACTAAAAGGTGAAGTTTATTTATGGAGTGGTCGCCAAATGGGTGGAGGTACAGGAGATTATTCTACCGCCAAGGCTGCTTTGCAAGATCTTCAACAAAACGGCAACCTAAAGCTACAGGATAAGTTTACTGATGTATTCGCCTATGGGAATAAGGAGAATAGCGAGATCATCTTCGCTTTCAAGAGTATCAAAGATGAATTCACCATGTGGAAAGATTATAATTGGCGAAACAACATGGTTCCGCAACGTGAATACATGGCAAACTATTGCGATGAATCAGGAACCCCATTCATGGAAATTCCGGGTTATAATTTCCACGGTTTAATGCGTTACCAAGTTAAGAAAGATCATTACTGGAAAACTTTCCGCGAAAATGATTCCCGTCTGACAGGAACCTTGAAAGCTGTTTATCAAAAACAGGAAGACGGAAGCATAAAGTACATCGCTCCATTCGCATACAAATTCCAAGGAACAACATTGGAGGGTAGCAACGAACGTAACTGGCTGGATGATTATCCTATTTACCGTTATGCCGATGCCCTGTTACTACTAGCCGAGGCTAAAGCTCTCTTAGGAGAAGATCCTTCCACGGAGATCAATGCCGTACGCGAGCGTGCTTACGGTTCTGAATATTTCAACGCACATAAAAACGAGGTCGCTTATCCGAATGACAAGGGAAGTTTCTATAACGATAACCCATTTGAGGGGGGCGATGAGAACGTGATGGAAGCTATATTGAAAGAACGGCTGCGCGAGTTCTTCTTCGAGGGCAAGCGTTGGTATGACTTGAGACGTTTCGGTAATCAATATGTCTTGAAATACACGACCGCACAAGAGTCTCGTCTTTTATGGCCGATCAACGAGGGTGCATTAACAAACAATCCCGCATTGAAACAGACTCCCGGATACTAATCGTACATAGGTTTAAGGCGATTGGATATAACTAGGTTTTTGGCACGAATTCCAAAGGGGCTTTGTTCATATGAATGAATATCGCTACCTTTGGAATTCACATATCTATTAATTTCAACCTACAAACAAAAAACATCATGAAAAAAACTTTCCTGTATTTCTGCCTTCTTTTCATCGTACAAACGGCTTTTGCGGCAGACAGTCTTTATGTGCGAGAGCAACAAATCCCCATCTTGATAGACCGGATCGACAATGTACTTTACGAGATGCGGATACCGGCCCAAAAAGGGGATGTATTAAACGAGATCACGATACAGATCGGAGACAATGTCAACCTGTCGGACATCCAAGCGATACGTCTATTTTATAGCGGAGTGGAAGCTCCTTCCCGCAAAGGGGAGCATTTCAGTCCCGTTACGTACATATCCAGCCATATACCGGGAAATACCCGTAAGGCTCTTGAATCTTATTCCGTACGGCAAGATGAGGTTACCGCCCCCTTGTCGCGCACGGTAAAACTAACCTCTAAGCAACCGATGCTTAAAGGCATCAATTATTTCTGGGTAAGTATCCAGATGAAGCCAGAGACTTCCTTATTGGCAAAAGTAGCGACTACGATACCTAACGCCCAGATCAACAACAAACCGATCGACATCACTTGGAAAGGAAAGGTGGACGAACGCCATGTAGGTATCGGCGTACGCCAAGCCGGGGATGACGGATCGGCGGCCTTCCGCATCCCGGGATTAGTGACGACGAATAACGGAACATTACTCGGAGTCTACGATATTCGCTATAATAGCAGCGTGGACCTGCAAGAGAAAATCGATATCGGAGTAAGCCGCAGTACCGATAAGGGACAAACTTGGGAACCGATGCGAGTAGCCATGACTTTCAAACAAACGGATGGCCTGCCCCACGGACAAAACGGCGTGGGAGACCCATCGATCTTGGTAGACGAAAAGACCAATACGATCTGGGTAGTAGCCGCATGGACGCATGGTATGGGTAACGAACGGGCTTGGTGGAACTCCATGCCGGGAATGACACCGGACGAGACCGCCCAACTTATGCTCGTGAAAAGTGAGGACGATGGTAAGACGTGGAGCGAACCGATCAACATCACGTCTCAAGTAAAAGACCCGTCTTGGTATTTCCTATTGCAAGGCCCGGGACGAGGCATCACGATGCAAGACGGTACCTTGGTCTTCCCGATCCAGTTTATCGACGCTACCCGTGTGCCCAACGCCGGCATTATGTATAGCAAAGACCGCGGGAAAACATGGCACCTGCATAACTTAGCCCGCACGAATACCACGGAGGCGCAAGTTGCCGAGGTAGAACCGGGCGTATTGATGCTAAATATGCGCGATAACCGAGGAGGTAGCCGTGCCGTAGCCACTACAAAGGATTTAGGCAAGACATGGACGGAGCATCCTTCCAGCCGTAGCGCCTTACAGGAATCCGTTTGTATGGCCAGCTTGATCAAGGTAAACGCCAAGGATAACATCACCGGCAAGGACCTTCTACTCTTCTCCAACCCGAACACGACAAAAGGGCGTAATCATATCACGATCAAGGCGAGTCTGGACGGCGGACTTACTTGGCCTACGGAACATCAAGTCTTATTAGACGAGGCCGAGGGCTGGGGATATTCCTGTCTCTCCATGATCGATAAGGAAACGGTTGGAATCTTTTACGAGTCAAGCGTGGCGCATATGACCTTCCAAGCCGTTAAGCTAACAGATCTTATTCCTTAGAGAAACAATCTATGAGATCAATACTGAATCTTATTCTTATTGTATATATAGGCATTTCCGGGTCTGTACAGGCCCGGAATCCTGTTTTATTGCCCTTGCCTCAAAAATACGTCCGGACAAACGCTTCGTTCCACCCGAAGCAAATCGCAGTTTCTTCCGAAGGGAAACTCCGTTCCATCCTAATGGAATTCTTGGAGGAGCTGCCGGTAAGCGTCCAACCGGACAGCCGATACAAGATAGAGGTTTCCTTGGTTGACAAATTGGACGGAATCCCCCTCAACTCCGAGGAGGCTTATCAACTAAGCGTCTCTTCCCGGGGGATAACCATCCGGGCGGTATCCGAGCAAGGAGCTTATTGGGCGATACAAACCTTGCGCCAACTGACCGAGCGGCAAGGGAAGCGATATTCCATCCAAGGCTGCGAGATCACCGACTGGCCTGCTTTCCGCATACGAGGATTCATGCAAGACGTAGGGCGGAGCTATATCTCCATGGAAGAACTGAAACGGGAGATCGAGGTACTTTCCCGCTACAAGATGAACGTATTTCATTGGCATCTCACGGAGAACCAAGCTTGGCGTCTGGAGAGCAAGATCTTTCCGATGCTGAACGACAGCTGCAATATGAGCCGTATGCCCGGAAAATATTACACGATCGAGGACGCAAAGGAGCTGGTTCGCTTTTGCAAAGAGCATAACGTACTATTGATCCCGGAGATCGATATGCCGGGGCATAGCGACGCTTTCATCCGGGCGTTCCGTCATGATATGCAGAGCAAGGAGGGTATGGCGATCTTAAAACTATTGATGGACGAGGTTTGCGAGGTATTCGAGGAGGTTCCTTACTTACATATCGGTACGGACGAGGTAAAGTTTACCAATCCAAAGTTCGTACCCGAGATGGTCGCTTATATCCGTGCGAAAGGGAAACAAGTGATCTCTTGGAACCCGGGATGGAAGTACAAACCGGGTGAGATCGACATGGAGCAAATGTGGAGTTACCGGGGAAAAGCGCGACCGGGCATTCCTGCGATCGACTCCCGTTTCCATTATATCAACCATTTTGATACGTTCGCCGACTTGATCGGCTTATACACCAGCCGTATTTACAATGAACCGCAAGGAAGCCATGATTTGGCGGGTACGATCCTTGCCGTATGGCACGACCGGGTCGTACAGCCGGAGGACAAATTGATCCGGGAGAATAATTTGTATCCGAATCTATTAGCGATCGCCGAACGTTCTTGGTTGGGCGGCGGCTATCAATATTTCGATAAGAACGGAACGATGCTGCCTATCGATCCCGATAACGAGGAGCATAAGACATTTGTCGATTTTGAGCGGCGGATGTTATGGCATAAAGAACATCATTTCCAAGGATACCCGTTCGCCTACGTCAAGCAAACCAACGTGAGATGGCGTATCACCGACCCTTTCCCGAATGATGGGGAACTGACCCGTTCTTTCCCTCCGGAAAAGTCGCTTCAAGCGCAATATACCTATGAAGGGAAAAATTACGGTACGCACGACGCCATCGGTGCCGGAATCTACCTGCGCCATGTCTGGGGACCGCTGGTTCCCGGTGTCTATAAGGACCCGCAGCCGAATCATACCGCTTACGCATGGACTTGGATCTATTCGCCCAAGACGCAAGACGTAGGGGCGTGGATCGAATTCCAGAATTACGGGCGCTCGGAGATGGATCTTCCTCCCTCACAAGGGAAATGGGATTATAAAGAAAGCCGTATCTGGGTAAATGATCAAGAGATAACGCCCCCCGTATGGACCGCTACCCACCGGGAGAAGTCCAATGAGATCCCACTGGGGAACGAGAACTGCGTAAGCCGTAAACCAACCCCGGTCCATCTGGGAAAAGGCTGGAACAAGGTGTTCATGAAGCTTCCGGTCGGTACGTTCAATACCCCCGAGGTCCGTCTGGTGAAATGGATGTTTACGTTCGTTTGCGTCACACCCGATGGAGAGAAAGCGGTGGAAGGACTGGTTTACTCTCCGGATAAACAACTTAAATAACGTCTAATTCGGTTGAATGAAATGAGAAAAATAATAGGAATCTTATCCATCTTCCTCGCTTTCGCATTTATGAGCCAAGCGCAAAAGATCAAGGTGGCTTGCGTAGGTAATAGCGTGACCTACGGCTACGGAATCGAGAACCGGGAAACAAACTGCTACCCGGCCCAATTGCAACAGATGCTTGGAGATGCCTACGAAGTGGAGAACTTCGGGCATAGCGGGGCTACTTTATTAAACAAGGGATATCGTCCTTATACCCAACAAGAGGCGTATCAAAAGGCACTGAGGTTTGCCGGAGATTACGTGATCATCCATCTGGGATTGAACGATACGGACCCTCGGGCATGGCCGAATTACCGGGACGACTTCGTTCGGGATTATCTTTCCTTGATCGAATCCTTCCGGAAAGCCAATCCGAAATGCAAGGTATGGGTTTGCCGTATGACTCCGATATCTCACCGCCATCCTCGTTTTAAATCCGGTACAAGAGACTGGTACTGGATGGAGCAAGCGCTTATCGAAGAAATCGCCCGGATAGCCGGCGCGACCTTGGTCGATTTGCAGGAAGGATTATATGACCGTCCGGATCTATTGCCCGACGCATTGCATCCCAACGCTGAAGGTGCCGGTATCTTGGCCCGCACCGTTTATGGTGCGCTAACCGGCGATTACGGAGGATTACAGCTTCCTGCCATCTATTCGGACCGGATGGTCTTGCAACGGGATCAACCGCTTCCTATATCTGGTATCGCCAACCAAGGGGAGAAAGTAACCGTTACCCTCGCCGGACAAAGGAAGGAGACCGTAGCCGGTACGAACGGGAAATGGACTGTCACGCTCGATCCCTTGCGGGTAAGCGGGAAATCCTATACCTTAACGGTTTCTACCCCCAGCCGCACGCTGAACTATCGGGATGTAGTAGCCGGGGAAGTCTGGCTATGCTCCGGACAATCCAACATGGCGTTTCGGGTAAACGAGAGCGTAAAGGAAGAACAACAGCAACAATTGGATTACGCGAAACAACACTCGCAAATCCGTTTATTCGACCTAAAGCCCCGCTGGGAGACCTACGCCGTGGAATGGGACGCTTCCGTACTGGATTCATTGAACCGCCTGCAATATTACCACGACGCCCAATGGGAAGTATGCGACACGCGGAATACCGCACGCTTCTCGGCCATAGGATTTGCCTTCGGGCGTATGCTGGCCGATAGCTTACAAGTACCCATCGGATTGATATTGAACGCTGTTGGCGGCTCGCCTACGGAGGCATGGATCGACCGGAAAACACTGGAATTCGAGTTTCCGGATATCTTACAGGATTGGACGAAGAACGACTTTATCCAAGATTGGGTACGTGAACGGGCGGCCTTAAACATCAAGCAAGCGTCCAACCCGCTCCAACGCCATCCGTATGAGCCTTGTTATCTGTTCGAGGCGGGTATCCAACCCCTTCATCGATATCCCATCAAAGGGATTATTTGGTACCAAGGAGAATCGAACGCCCATAATATGGAAGTACACGAACGATTATTCCCGTTATTGGTGAACAGCTGGCGCCAGAATTGGAACGCAGACCTGCCTTTCTACTATGTCCAACTATCCAGCATAGACCGCCCGAGTTGGACTTGGTTCAGGGACAGCCAACGCCGCCTGGCGCAAACCGTATCGAATACGGGTATGGCCGTTAGTAGCGATCGCGGGGATTCTTTAAACGTTCACCCTACCCGAAAAAAAGAGATTGGCGAACGACTGGCACATTGGGCCTTGAACAAGACCTACGGACATAACGTAATCCCATCCGGCCCTTTGTTCCGCAACGCAACGTTTACCGATAACGCCGCCTATATCACTTTCGATTACGCAAAGGGCTTGAGAACTTCCGATGGGGACCCCATCCGTACATTCGAGATCGCCGAGCAGGAAGGACTTTACTATCCGGCGCAAGCCGTGGTAGAGAACGGGAAAGTAAAGGTGTGGAACGATCAAGTGACTCACCCGAAGCTGGTACGCTACGGCTGGCAACCCTTCACGAGAGCGAATCTTGTAAACGAGGCGGGCATGCCGGCCTCTACATTCCGGGCTATAAAAGAATAAGCTATGCATAATAAACAACAAATCACCGGCTGGTTGTTCCTCCTGCTACTCTGCGTAGCGGGATGCGGCCAGCCTATATCTAAAAAACAGAACACCATGATAAACTGGACAAAATTACCGGATCTACCGGGAGCAGCCGATACGGCTTCCCTTGGCGTTTCCGCCCCGTTCGCCGGCATCCATAACGGCGTATTGATCGTTGCCGGAGGTTGCAACTTTCCGGACAAACCCGTCACCGAGGGAGGAGCCAAGCGATATTACAGCGAGATATTCGTCCTTCTTCCCGAAGGCTGGAAAGAGATCGACCGACTGCCTCGTCCCGTCGCCTACGGCGCTACGGTTTCCACCCCGGAAGGTATCGTTTGCATCGGAGGAAACAACAGTGATTCTTCCTTGGTCGAGGTCTCCCGCATCTCCTATAACCCCACGAAAGGAGAGGTAGCGGTTTGCGCCTTACCCTCCTTACCGTCTCCAATGGATAATCTCTCGGCTGCTTTTACCGGACAGGAGATTTACGTAGCAGGGGGAAATGAGAATGGACAGCCCTGCCATACCTTCTTACGCCTCAACCTCGCGAATATCGAAAAGGGATGGGAACAACTACCGGACTTCCCGGGAGCAGCCCGTGTACAACCGGTATTAGCGGCCGGAGAAAGTCCCAACGGCACACGTATTTATCTAGCCGGAGGCTTCCAGCCCATCCTAAACGAAGAGGAACCGATCGTCCCGACGGATGTATTGGTATTCGACCCGGCAACTTTTACCTGGCAACAAGAGACCGTTCTTCCCCCGTTTAAGGACGGAACGAACCGTACCCTAACAGGAGGCTGTGCCGTGACTTTCCAAACGGATAAAATCTTATTTATGGGAGGTGTGAACTACGATTGTTTCTTAGCCGCCATCGCCCGACCGATCCATTTAGCGAAAGCGGAGGCGGCGCGAGATTCAGCGGCCATTACCCGCCTGCAAGCCGAAGCCAAGGCCTATATGCACCATCCGGTAGAATGGTACCGATTCAATACCACCTTACTTCAATACGACCTATCCACGAAAGCATGGAGCGATCTGGGCGAATATGAGCAGTTGGCCCGTGCCGGAGCGGGAGCGGTTATCCAAGATGGCCGGTTAACTATCATCAACGGAGAATTGAAACCGGGTATCCGCACGCCGCAAGTGAATCAAGCGAAATTATAATAGGGATTTAGTGGGATCGCTGGTAAGTTTGCCAACGATCCCTGTTTACTTTTTCCACCCGATTTTAAGTATCCGGAGTCTATTTAGAGCATACGTATCCCAAGGTAAATCCTAGACAATAAGCACGTAAATAATGTTCTTATATAAATCATTGAACATAAAACCTTAAAAAGACAATTATACTTTCCGCGAAACACGTACGTGTTTTTGGAAAAAGTCGTACATGTTTTTCGGGAAACACGTACATGTTTTTACTGAATCACACGACAGGAAACAAGAACGTATATGGAAATATACAATAAGCCTACCTTAAAAATAAGTATGCGATAACCTACACATCCGGATACGCCTCAAATTGCAGCACATTATTGGCCATGATGGGAAAAGAAGATTTCAATTACACAAAGGTACATAATTGCCATTAATTACATACCTTTGTGTAATATAATTTTGTATATGAAAATATATTTCGAAATATTCATTTTACTATTGATAAGTTGTTCAGGTAATCATCAACAACAAGAAAATGATATTCAACAAACAAATAATCAAGACAAGAAGAATTTAGCATATATAATAGACACAAATAAAGAAACAACTATTGAAAATAAGAACTTACAATTTCTCATAGAAAAAGATTCTATATTCAGAAAAGACTCTATATTCAAGATATTAGAAGAAAGGAAAATCCGTCTTGATCATAGTTTTTACAGGAAAACTGGAAATTTTGATTTTCCTCTATATTATGGAGGAAGCTATATAAATAAGAATAACCTATTATTCGTGAATATAGTAGATTCACTAGACAACATATATACAAAAAGTGATATTATAAACAGAATAGGTAATAAAGATTTCAAAATAAAGAAATGTTCGTATTCTCTAAAAATGCTCGGAGATACACTAAACCAATTAAATACAGTCTTTAATCGCAATAAGTACTTATTAAAGGAAAATCTAAAAACAAGTAATTTTGAAATTAATATAGAAAACAATGTTATATTAATATTACTAGAAGATTCTACTATGGAAAATATTCAAGAATTTAAAAGAAACATAATGGACTCGCCTCTGTTTCATTTCTCCCAGAAACCAATACTTTATTTACATTAAGTTTACATTTTTCTTTATCCTGCATCAATCAAGATCGTTTTCGTTTCTCCCTCGGCTAGATACGGGCTCTCGTTTGCTATTAAATTTCCTGTTCCAAATCATGTACGCTCATCAATCTGATGGAAAAGCACATCTTCATTCCTAAGTGCTTCTTTAAAACGACTAGCTTAAACCATCGTTTCAACTAGTCGTTTTTTTACCCTTTCATGCCGCAAATATATGAAATTCTTTTGAGACCAAAAATGCGATTCAACTAAAAGTTATTCAGCACTTTCACAAAATAAGAGATTCATCTTTTACCAATACTTCATCAAACAAACTTTTTGGCTAATATAAACGATCGTTTTAGCTATTCGTTTTCATCGCTTACAATTCTGGTAGGTAAAAATACGCTCTTTAACAACGTACAATGAAAGATAATTACAAAAGTCGGATTATGAAGAACTTATTTAATTACTGGTTTAAGACAAACAAGAAAAGCTTGTATGATCAATTAGGGAAAGAATTCAATGTCAGCGGCTTCCGTGTATATAAGTTAGCACACGGAAAAACCGCTCACTCTCATATGGATAGATTAATATTGGAGAAATTGCTTGAATTGAAGATTATCAGTGAAATCGGGTTCAGAATCTAAAGGTCCCCTCATTTCATACTTTCTTCTTTATAATTTATACGGACACCATAATTCGTATACACCCGGTCTAACCCCAACATCCCACTCGGATTAGGTTCGCCTTGCACTTTTCCGGACAGGATATCCTCGCTCATCGTGATCATGTCTTTTACCCGTTGAGGGGTTTCCTTGTTCATTCCGAAATAATGTCCGGGGTAGAGGTATTTGATATCATATTTCTCGATCACCGCACTCATCTTCTTACAAGTAGATATGAGCGTAGAGAAGTCAACTCCCAGCAATAGATTACCGGAGCCGAACGAATCGCCGCTAAAACCATAAGCGGCATCCTTATCCACAAAAGTGGTTGAGCCGGGAGTATGCCCGGGAGTAAAGACTATCTCTAGGATACGCCCACCTAAATCTAGGATTTCACCGTCTTCAAGGAAACAAACTTTGCCTTTATAATTCGGCATAAATTCCGGTATACATATTGTATCAGCCGGATTGATATAAATCTCCGGGAAATAATCGATAGCCGAGCCTGTATGGTCCGGATGCACATGCGTGGCGACCAGCGTAACCGGCTTATCCGTGATGGAAGCCACGAGCTTATCCAAATCCTTGATCTTTGTTCCGGCATCAATCAAGATCGCTTTCGTTTCTCCCTCGACCAGATACAGGCTCTCGTTCGCCATTAAATGACCTGTTCCAAACCATGTATGCTCATCAATCTGATGGAAAATCACATCTTCATTCCTAAGCACTTCCTTCTCCTCGATACCCGCCGTCTGTGCCTGGCAGAACAAAGCGATCCTTGACAGGAGCAACAACATCATTAATAAACCTAGTTTTTTCATTATCATATTCATTTTTAATTGTAGAGACGTAGCGTGCTGCGTCTCCTTTCGCCTAATAGTATTAAATCGCCGCGATCTTCCGAAGGCTTGCGTCCCATTTCGGCTCGGCGTGGATGAGACGGATAGCTTCTTCCGGCGTGTCGGCTACCGCCCACATCTTGGCGTGCTGGGGACGCATGAAATTCTCGTTCATGGCGTTCCTCAAAAGTTCCAACAAGGGATCATAGTAATGATTAATATTGAGGATTACGATCGGATTGAGGTAGAGACCGAGTTGTTTCCAAGTGATGATCTCCAGAAGTTCCTCTAATGTACCGCATCCACCGGGAAGGGCGATCACCGCATCCGAGAGGTTTGCCATGAGCTGTTTACGCTCGTGCATCGTCTCGACCTCAATCAACTCGGTCAAGCCTTTATGATACCAATCCTGCTCCACCATAAAATGGGGGATAACGCCCGTTACCGTTCCACCAGCCGCTAACGCAGCGTCGGAGACAGCGCACATCAAACCGATATTCCCGGCACCATTGACTACCCGTAGTTTTCGCTCTCCCAAAAGACGCCCCAATTCCTTGGCGGCGTCAAAATAAACCGAGGGAATCTTCGTGCTGGATGCGCAATACACGCAAACAGACGAGATGTTATTTATCTTCTTTTCTTCCATATCTTTTTATTCTTGATTTATATCGTAGCCAAATAAGGCGAAATCCCCCAGACAAGGATCATCGGGGAAGACTTTCGCCAATGCGTCCGTTATCTCACGGGCCGTACGAAGGGTAGCGGTTTTTTGGCCTGTCAAGCCCAAGCGCAAGGAGATCTGGTGCACATGCGTATCCAACGGGATGATTAATTGGCGGGGATGCACGGCTGTTCTCCAGATACCGAGATCGACGATACCATCCGTACGCACCATCCAACGCAAGAACATCGCCAGACGCTTACAAGCGGAAGTCCCGTGCAAGACCGGAATGCCATTGAGATCAGCAAAAAGTTGTCTCAACCGCAAGATAGGATCTTCGCAAGGACCGGCGGCGGCCATAGCGTCTTCCATACAGTCGTAGGTATCGTATATATCCTTTAGGCGACAACAAAGGAGATGCAGATCATGATAGGTATAAAAACGGTAAAAGGTATCCCGCCCGCGAACCGGGCGGTTCCGTAGGGGAGCGAAAGAAGTCTCTCCGGTACGGATAAACTCGTAAGGACTTTCGCCCATCAGCCGGTGTAGCTCTTCCGCTTTTTGGAGAATATGCGCCCTGCGACCGTAAGAGATCCACGCCGTCAGGAAAGCCGATATCTCAATATCCCGTTTCTCCGTAAACCGATGGGGGAATCGCACCGGATCATCCTTGATAAACGATTCCGTATTGTACGTTTTCGCCCATTCACGAAGTAAAGAGATGGTCTTTGTATCCATGTTATTTCTTCTTTAGAAAATATTGCCGCTCGGGTTCCGGATAATGCTCGATAGCGTAACGAAGCGCCGTACGAGGAAGACGAGTAGCGTTGCGTTCCAAGAAATCGGTAAGCGTCTGCCGCTCCTTTTTGCCGACCTCACGCAGCATCCACCCAACCGCCTTATGCATCAAATCGTGTTTATGACCGATCAACCGTTCGGATAACTCCAAGGTATCCCCAAAATCATTCCGACGGATAAATGCCCACGTAGAGACGATCGAGATCCGTTGTTCCCATAAATTCTCGCTTTCCGCCAAACGGTAGAGGAGGGAACGATCTTTGTCCACCAAATACTCGCCGACGATATCCCGACAGGTCAAGTCTACCAAATCCCAGTTATTGCAACGCCGCATATTCTTCAGATAGAATCGGAAGATGGCTTCCCGCTCTTCCGGCATCACTTTCCGATCCTGGAAACGATAGACCAAAATCAGCAAGGCACATAGACGTGCCTCATGCCACGGACTATCCAGCAACAGCTGCAGCTCATCGAAAGGAGTCGCCTTATTAGCCTTCGCTATGCTGCGGGTTTGCGGGACAACCACCCCGAGAAACTGATCGCCCTCGCCATATTGACCGGGACCAGTCTTGAAAAAACGGCTCAAATGAACCGCCTTCTCGGGTGTACCGACCGACTGTAGCTCGGATAGGATAAACGCCGCCGTCATGGCCGGAGTACCCGTGATACGGGACGATCGCCCTCCAAGAACCCGATCACGTTGTTGCATACCGTGCGTGCCATAATGATACGGGTTTCCATCGTCTGGGTGCCGATATGAGGGGTTAATACCACGTTGTCCATTTCCAATAACTCGGGGAGAGGATAGTCTCCAAACTCGAATACATCCAAACCGGCACCATGAATCGTACCTTCCCGCAAGGCTTTTACCAAGGCATGCTCGTCCACCAACGGGCCACGGGCCGTGTTGATCAGGATGGCGGAAGGCTTCATCTGCTTGAACTCTTCCTCGCCGAGGATATGATAGGTATCGGGGGTATAAGGGGCGTTCAAGGATACGAAATCGGCTTTCGCCAGAAGCTCTTCCTTGGAGACGTAGGTAACATTCAATTTGGTCTCGTCCTCGATGCAAAGCTGACGGCGATTGTGGTAGATCACATCCATGCCCAAAGCATTCGCCCGTTTCGCCAAGGCCTTGCCGATACGTCCCATACCGATAATGCCCAAGGTCTGTCCGGTAACCGGCATACCGAGGTTCTCCAGTACACCGACCTTCATGTCCTTACCAAGCGTACGCAGCTTACGATCACATTCCGTGATACGCCGGGCGGTATCCAGCATCAAGCCTAAAGCGATATTGGCGGTAGGGGCCGTGACAGGATCAGGCGTATTCGCCACCGTCAAGCCTTTCTCGAGGGCGTAGACCACATCGATATTATTATAACCAACGGCGTAGTTAGCGATCAGCCGCAATTTCGACGCATGGTCGATCAACTCTTTGTTTACCGGGAAATCGAACATGGAGCAGAGCACATCGTACTCCGGTATCATCTCGAAAACCTCCTCATACGTAAAATCTCTTCCTTCGGGAAAGGTTACCTCGTACTTACTTTCCAACTCGGTAAATCCCTCGCGGAACATGTCGTATGTCACTAATATCTTCATCTTGGATCTATTTGTTATTCAAAAAGCAAAAATACAAATCAATTGGCAATTAATTCCTAAATTTGTGACCAATATATATTTATTATGGTACTAAACTATATTTGGATCGCTTTTTTCTTAATCGCTTTTGTAGTGGCTATCGGTAAATTGGTCATAGGTGGGGATACCGCTGTTTTTACCGAGATTATCAACGCTTCTTTCGCCTCGGCCAAGACGGGTTTCGAGATTTCGTTAGGATTAACGGGGATCTTGTCGCTTTGGCTGGGCATCATGAAGATCGGAGAGAAGGGGGGGGTGATACAAGCGTTCGCACGATTGGCGGCTCCCGTATTCAGCAAGCTTTTCCCGGATATCCCAAGAGACCATCCCGTGACCGGTTCTATCTTCATGAACCTATCGGCAAATTTACTGGGACTGGATAATGCCGCCACGCCAATGGGATTGAAAGCCATGCAACAGTTACAGGAATTAAACCCGAATAAAGAATCCGCCAGCAACTCCATGGTGATGTTCTTATGCATCAATGCCTCGGGACTGACCTTGATCCCGATCACCATCATGATGTACCGGGCGCAGTTAGGAGCGGCGAATCCATCAGACGTATTCCTGCCGATCATGCTTGCTACATTCACATCAACCCTAGTCGCTATTTTAGCGGTTTGCGTACGGCAGAAGATCAATATCCTCCAACGGAACCTAATCCTGTTTTTCGGGGGACTGGGGTTATTTATCGGAGGCCTGGTATGGTTATTCAACTCGATGGAACAGGAGCAAGTTTCCTTGTATTCGACTTTATTCGCCAACACGCTTCTTTTTACCATTATCTGCGGATTTATCATCAGCGGCATGCGTAAAAAGATCAATGTATATGATGCTTTTATAGAAGGGGCGAAAGAAGGTTTCCAGACTGCTATAACGATTATTCCTTATCTGGTAGCTATCCTAGTAGGTATCAGTGTCTTCCGGGCTTCCGGAGCGATGGATTTCATCATACAAGGCGTTCGTTTCGGCATTGCTTCGATAGGACTCAACACAGATTTCGTGGAAGCGCTGCCTACCATGTTGATGAAACCGTTAAGCGGGAGCGGGGCTAGGGGCATGATGCTGGACGCCATGAACACGTATGGAGCGGACTCTTTCGTCGGTCGCCTGTCATCCATCGTTCAGGGCTCTTGCGATACGACATTCTATGTAGTTGCTCTTTACTACGGTAGCGTAGGTATCCGTAATACCCGCTATACAGTACAATGCGCCTTGTTAGCGGATCTGGCCGGGGCGATAGCGGCGATAGCGATGGCTTACCTGTTCTTTTAACATTCTATACAATCAATAGATTTGAAATGAATCTATTTAAAATCGAATGATTACATTTGTAACGAAATTTCAATACGATAAATAGACCTTATGGCAATAGCATATTACGCCGAAGATATCGAGCTTCCGGCAATCAAGAAAAGAGCGGTTAGCGGCTGGGTCAAGGCAGTGGCCGAGACATACGGAAAGAAAACGGGAGATATCAGCTATATCTTCTGTTCCGACGAGAAGATATTGGAGGTAAACCGCCAATATCTCCAACACGATTATTACACGGATATCATCACCTTCGATTATACGGAAGGAAATAAGATCTCGGGTGACCTGTTCATCAGCCTCGATACGGTCAGGACAAACGCCGAGACATTCCACACGGATTATAACGAGGAACTCCACCGTACCATCATCCACGGCATCCTGCACCTTTGCGGTATCAACGACAAAGGTCCCGGCGAGCGGGAGATCATGGAGGAGAACGAGAACAGAGCGTTAGCGATCTTGCCGGAGGAATGTCGGGGATAAAACATCGATCAATCCCAAAAACACAAATATGAAAACAGAAGACATACCTTACGATTACACGTATTGCTACGCCACGGACGAGCAATGCCCGAAAGCAGTTCATTGCCTACGTAGCCATGCCGCAAGGCTGAACGAGGAACAAGCGATCTCTCTTAATTCACGATTTACTGGAGATCAGAAACGCCATCCTAGATTGAATTGAATAACCCCATTATGATCTTTTCCCCTAAAATGATTGCTTCCACCTAATGAGTATTCCGGCTCCTTAAAGAAATGAGTACATCCTAAATTATAATTGGCGGAGATGACTAATCCCATGTCAAAGGTATAGCCAAACCCCATTGAAACGGAGAAATCACAATTCCGGATCTCTTCTTTTTTATCACCGGAGAAATCGTACTCGCTCTGGTGCACCGGAGTAGGACCCGAGACGAAAATATAATTCGAAGCTTTCGCCCTTACATTAAAGCCAACTTGTGGGCCCGCGAAAAGATGGAATCCTCGATACAAATAAAATTTAGCGTAAATAGGAATATTTAAATAATCTGCCTTTAGCCGGGCTGTCTCGCCTTTAGCGTTTTCTTTTTGATAACCTTGCATAGAATAATAAACACCCGGTTCTAAAGCAAACAGTTTACTAAAACGTATTTCCTCCGCCACACCAATATTTAACCCCGGACGCATGTCCGCAAAACTTTCGGGATAAGTATTTGCCAAATTCAAGCCAATCCTAGGAATAAAATGGAACTCTTGAGCATCGGCTCGCGACAAAGAGAAAACAAACAAGATAAACAGTAATACAACTTTTTTCATAACTCCTACATTTAAAACATATCTATATTTATAGATGATTTAAGATACATAAAAGTTGCACTCCCTATCTCATTACTTCACATTAGGGGAGGCACTTCTTCCTCCACCATGATGGTAGCAGCCTTGACAGCTCAAGCACCAAATATTACTCGATCAACAACGGTTCCTGTTTTCCCGAATCATATACGACAAACATAGAGCCGTCTTTCTCGATCATGACGCCACGGCCTCGTTCCTTCTCCTTGTTTTCTTGATTATCGACATTCACGGCAATCACTTTATAATGATAGAAAGTCGTGATATCATCGAAAATGGTATGACCTACAAAGATGCGGTTCACATTATATTTCTCTAATATTTTCCGCAAATCATCCCGGTCTAGCGGATGATACTTATCCGCACTACGTACCATACCCCGATACCAGATCGGTCCATACGTAGCGAACATAAAAGAAAGATCGGAGCCTTTATCTATATTACGTTCTTTTTTCGTCAAGAAGAGACCATCGCTCACGATCTCATTCACGGTAGGGATATCGTAATTCCGGTCTAAAAACTCCTTGCTCAACCCGGCATGGACAAACAGGTTATCTCCGACCACTTGTATCGAGTTACGAGTTTTCAACCAATGTCCCAACTCGCTTTTCTGCCAAAGCTCCGGATAGCTCATTCCTAAAGTATCCGCCAATTGAGTATATTTCTTCTTCGTATATCGCAAATCATTTCCCAGAACCATGGTCTCATGATTTCCGATTAAAAAAGTCACTTTTCCACCGGCATCCTCCGCTTCTTTCTCCAATTTGTAGATCAACCAATAGATAGGGAGTACATCCACGCCCCGGTCAAAGACGTCACCGATTATTACCAATTGGTTAGTCCCGAAAATCCAATTATAGTCCGCATCGATCACTTTTCCCGCCTTTAACAGGGAGGCGAAACAAGACCAGTTCGCATGTGGATCTGAAAGAACAAACGTCTTCTCTGGTTGCACATCTTTCCATTTCGGACGAGATATGGAGTGTATGGTTACCGGAAACAATCTCTCCCCGTTATCAGAAAACACCTCGAATGAAAAGGTGGTAGGTATACTTTTATAATGCTTATCCAATAACCGGCCTTTCCCGTCTACAGATATCGCACGCATACTACCATCATCCGCTTTCAATAGATAGGGACCATCGATCGATAACTTCTCGATCGCTTGACGAGGTTTCTTATCTTTCCCATAAACCGGACTGAAGCAAGAGGTCAGTAAAACAAGGAAAACAAGGATACGGCATTGAATAGAATTCATAGCAGCTTAAATCTTTAGTTCGTTAAACCTGAAAACAATGTATGTATTTATTATACAAATATAAACGAATTCTTTCACGAACACTCACTATCTTCGCGTAAAATAAAAGGGAATAAAAATGACTTTCAATTACGATGTAATAGTAGTAGGCGCAGGACATGCCGGCTGTGAAGCCGCCGCCGCCGCGGCGAATCTAGGATCAAAGACGCTTTTGATCACGATGGACATGAACAAGATCGCCCAGATGAGTTGTAACCCGGCAGTCGGGGGAATCGCCAAAGGACAGATCGTACGAGAGATCGACGCGCTAGGCGGATATATGGGAATCGTGACCGACCAGACCGCTATTCAATTCCGTATGTTAAACCGTAGCAAAGGACCGGCCATGTGGAGCCCGCGTGCCCAAAGCGACCGTGCCCGTTTTATCGATTGCTGGCGGGGCATACTGGAGAATATGCCGAATCTATCCATCTGGCAGGATATGGTTCAAGAACTGATTATCGAGTATGGACAAGTCTGCGGCGTTCGTACGGGAATGAATGTCGTATTCCGTGCCGGAGCGGTGGTGCTTACGAACGGGACCTTCCTAAACGGCCTGCTTCATATCGGAAGAACCCAGATACGGGGCGGACGTATCGCCGAGCCTGCGGCGACCGGACTTACCGAGCAACTTATCTCTTTAGGTATCCAAACAGATCGCATGAAAACCGGAACACCGGTCCGTATTGATGGCCGGAGCGTTCACTTCGATGAAATGGAGGAACAACCGGGGGAAAACGATTTCCATAAGTTCTCTTACATGGATACCAGTCATCGTAAATTAAAACAATTGAGTTGCTGGACTACCTTTACGAACGAGGCTTGCCACGATATATTACGGGAAGGTCTCCCCGACTCTCCTCTTTATAATGGACAGATCAAAAGTATCGGTCCCCGTTATTGTCCTAGTATCGAAACGAAAATCGTGACGTTCGCCGACAAGACGCAACATCAACTATTCCTAGAGCCGGAAGGCGAGACCACGCAGGAATACTACCTAAATGGCTTCTCCTCTTCCCTACCCTTGGATATCCAGCTTCGTGCGCTCCAAGCGATCCCCGCTTTCCGTGACGTGCAAATCTATCGTCCCGGATATGCGATTGAATACGATTTCTTCGACCCGACTCAGCTAAGACACAATTTGGAGACCAAACAAATCCGAAATCTTTTCTTCGCCGGACAGATCAACGGGACTACCGGATACGAGGAAGCCGGCGGACAAGGTTTGGTAGCGGGTATCAACGCCCACATCAATTGCCACGGCGGACAACCTTTTATCCTCGGAAGGGATGAGGCTTATATCGGTGTCCTTATCGATGATTTGGTAACAAAAGGCGTAGACGAGCCTTACCGTATGTTTACCTCTCGTGCGGAGTACCGCATCTTACTGCGCCAAGACGACGCAGATATGCGACTCACCGAGAAATCCTACCAAATGGGATTGGCCAAACAAGACCGCTACGATTTACTGCGAGAGAAAAAAGAGAGCCGTGACGCTATCATCCGTTTTGTGGAGACCTACTCCGTAAAGCCTCAATATATAAATAGCGGTTTGGAGAAACTGGGCACAGCCCCCCTATCCCATGGTTGCAAATTATTCGATGTCGTACTCCGTCCGCAGACTACCTTAGAGAACCTAGCGGATCTAGTTCCGGCCCTTCGTGCGGAGCTGGACAAAGTCCCGGCCTCTCGTAAGGAAGAGATCATCGAGGCCGCCGAGATATTGATTAAGTATAGCGGCTACATCAAACGAGAGCAAATCATAGCGGACAAGATAAACCGCTTAGAGAATATCCGGATCAAGGGTAAATTCGATTACAATTCTATCCAGTCTTTATCTACGGAAGCCCGCCAGAAATTGACCCGGATAGACCCCGACACGATCGCTCAAGCGAGCCGTATTCCGGGTATTTCCCCTAGCGACATCAACATCCTTTTGGTACTGCTCGGAAGATAAAACACGAAATGTTCCACGTGAAACATATTAAAGGAGATATTCAAATGAATGAAGCTAAAACACTGGTTATACGAGGAAATCTGGTAGATATAATCAACAGGCGCACCTTCGGGGCAGAGATTTCAATCCTAAACGGGCATATCGGAAAGGTAATCCCTACCGGACAAGATGAGGGATCTTACCTCCTCCCCGGCTTTATTGACGCGCATGTCCATATAGAGAGTAGCATGGTAACCCCTGCGGCATTCATTCACGCAGCCGTCCGCCATGGCAGTATCGGTGCCGTGGCGGACCCTCATGAGATAGCGAATGTAATGGGCACCGAAGGAGTCGAATATATGCTCGACAACGCGAAAGGGATTCCTTTCTACACATGGTTCGGTGTCCCATCTTGCGTACCGGCTACGATTATGGAAACCTCCGGTGCGATCATAGACGCAGACGAAACCGCTCGTTTGTTGGAACGAGAGGATCTACACTTCTTGGCAGAGATGATGAATTACCCCGGAGTCTTAAATAAAGATCCGGAAGTTATGCGCAAAATAGAAGCCGCAAAAAACGCAGGGAAACCCATCGACGGACATTATCCCCTAGCAACAGGCCCCAAGCTAAAGGCATATATCGAGTCTGGCATTTCCACCGATCATGAAACCATCTATCTAGAAAAAGGCCGTGAAAAATGTGAGCTTGGGATGCATGTCCTTATTCGGGAAGGAAGCGCAGCGAAAAACTTTGACGCACTTCATCCGCTATTGAAAGAGTATCCCGAACAAATCATGTTCTGTACGGATGACGCACATCCTTCGTTTTTAAACAAAGGACACATAAATAGGATGGTAAAAAAATCGCTGGATTTAGGATATGATCTATATGATGTATTACGGGCCGCTTCCTATAATCCGGCCATGCACTATAAAATTCCCGCAGGTTTCTTACGAGAGGGAGACTCCGCCGATTTTATCCAAGTAAACAATTTAAAGAATCTAACCATACAGGCAACCTATATACAAGGAACCTGTGTATACGATGGAGAGAAATGCACGCTTCCTTTCCACAAACCTATACTCCGCAATAATTTCCACACGAAACCGATCCCATTAGAAAAGCTAGCGGTAAAAGCGAAAGGAAAACAGATGCGTGTCATTGTTTGCGAAGACCGCGAATTAATCACGAAAGAAGAACTATATCCTGTACATACATTCGATGGATTTGTAGAATCAGATACAGAACGAGACATTTTAAAACTCGTCATTCTAAATCGCTATCAAACGGCTCCTCCCGCTATTGCCTTTATAAAAGGAACAGGGCTCAAGCTCGGTGCCATCGCTCAAAGTATTTCCCACGATAGCCATAACATCATCGCTATAGGCGTAACCGATTTCGAGCTTATGCAAGCGATCAATGCGGTAATAAAGGCTAAAGGTGGAATCGCAGTAAGCAGTATGGACGAAGTCACTCTCCTGCCCTTGCCGGTAGCGGGATTGATGAGTGACGAATCATTGGAAGAGACGAGCCGCCGTTACGAAGAGATCGAGGAAAAGATCAAACGGTTAAAGACACCGATGGATTCATTACAAATGACGCTTTCTTTTATGGGATTGCTGGTGATCCCATCCTTGAAACTTAGCAACAAAGGTTTGTTCAATAGCGAGACATTCCAATTTACTTCCCTATTCGTATGATAGCCGATAAAGACGAACATATCAAGACGATCCTATCGGTCATTCCGGAAAAGCCGGGATGCTACCAGTATTTCGATGAAAACGGAACGATTATATACGTCGGCAAGGCGAAGAACCTAAAACGACGGGTATCCTCTTATTTCAACAAGGTACATGACAGCAATAAGACCCGTGTGTTAGTCAAGCAAATCCGGGATATCAAATATATAGTCGTCGATACGGAAGAAGACGCGTTACTACTGGAAAACAACCTCATCAAACAGTATCGTCCCCGCTATAACGTATTATTGAAGGACGACAAAACCTACCCTTCCATCGTGGTAAAGAATGAGTACTTTCCCCGGGTTTTCCAAACCCGGAACATCGTTCGGGACGGATCACAATATTACGGTCCTTATCCCTCTTTGTTCACGGCGAAAGTGATGCTACAGATGCTAAAGGAACTTTACCCTTTACGCACTTGCAAATATCCCCTCACTCCCGAATCCATCGCACAAGGACGCTATAAGGTTTGTCTGGAATACCATATCAAGCGTTGTAAAGGGCCTTGTGAAGGCTTGCAATCATTGGAAGAATACCAGCAAAATATTTCCGAGATCAAAGAGATTCTGCGAGGCAACATCTCGCAAATTAGCAAACACCTCTATGAGGAGATGCAATCGCTCGCTGCCGAGCTCAAGTTCGAGGAAGCGCAAAAGATCAAGGAAAAATACGAAGTCATCGAGAACTACCGTTCTAAATCTACGGTCGTAACCCCGATGCTACATAATATAGATGTATTCACGATCATAGAGAATGACCATTCCGCTTATGTGAACTTTATGCATATCGGAAACGGGGCGATCGTACAAGCCTATACATTCGAGTATAAAAA
Organism: Parabacteroides sp. AF39-10AC; assembly: GCF_003635405.1. Lineage (NCBI taxonomy): Bacteria > Pseudomonadati > Bacteroidota > Bacteroidia > Bacteroidales > Tannerellaceae > Parabacteroides > Parabacteroides sp. AF39-10AC. The sequence goes on from NZ_QTLP01000016.1 coordinate 34,523, forward strand.
ACGATTGGACGAGACCAAGGAGGAATTGTTAAGCCTCGGTATTATCGAGATGCGGAATCGTTTTAAAAGCACCGCCCGGGAGATTATCGTACCCTTCAAGCTGGACATGCAGCTAGAGAATGTCACTTTCACCATTCCCCAAAGAGGGGATAAAAAGAAACTGCTCGATTTATCCGAGATGAACGTCAAGCAGTTTAAGGTTGACCGCTTGAAACAAGCGGAAAAGTTGAATCCGGAACAACGGAATACCCGTATCTTGAAAGAGATCCAAGAAGCCTTGCATTTGGAGAAATTGCCTGCTCATATCGAATGTTTCGATAATTCAAACATACAGGGGAGCGATGCGGTAGCGGCTTGCGTGGTATTCAAGATGGGGAAACCGTCGAAGCAGGAGTATCGCAAATACAATATAAAGACCGTAGTCGGTCCGGATGATTACGCCTCCATGAAAGAAGTCGTCCGTAGGCGTTACGGGCGGGCGATCGAGGAGCGATCTCCCCTACCCGACTTGATTATAACAGACGGTGGAAAGGGGCAAATGGAAGTGGTTCGCTCGGTGGTAGAAGATGAATTAGGCTTGTCCATTCCAATCGCCGGACTAGCGAAAGATGGTAAGCACCGAACCTCGGAGTTATTATTCGGGTTCCCACCCGTAACCGTTGGCATGCGTTTGGACAGTCCGCTATTCCATCTGCTTACCCGGATACAAGACGAGGTACACCGTTTCGCCATCACTTTCCACAAGGATAAACGAAGTAAGACCCAGACAAAATCCGAATTAGACACCATTAAGGGTATCGGTGAAAAGACAAAAGTATTACTTTTACGTCACTTTAAAAGCGTAAAACGAATCAAGGAAGCAAGCTTCGAGGAACTGAAATCCGTGATTGGCGAGGCGAAAGCCAAGGCACTACAAGAGGGACTGGATGGAAAGCGAACAGAAAGCGAACAAAAATAAAACAAAAGCGAACAAAAAGCGAACAAGATGAGAACAGTTACACAACGTGTGCAGCACGCTTCCGTCACGATAGACGGACAGCTTAAGTCCAAAATTGGAAAGGGGCTATTGGTATTAGTCGGTATCGAGGACAAGGATACGCAAGAAGACATTGAATGGTTGGCAAAAAAGATCACCAACCTACGCATATTTGACGATGAAAACGGGGTCATGAACCGCTCGGTTATCGAAGCGGGAGGCGAGATCATGGTTGTCAGCCAATTTACCTTACACGCCTCTACGAAAAAAGGGAACCGCCCCTCCTACTTAAAAGCGTCTAAACCGGATATCGCCATTCCGATGTATAAAGCTTTTTGCGAAGAGGTAGGGCTTCAACTCGGAAAACCTGTACAAACCGGAACATTCGGAGCTGATATGAAAATTGAACTTTTAAACGACGGGCCGGTTACTATTATTATCGACTCTCAAAATAAAGAATAAGTATGGCAGATATAACCTTACAACAAGCCCAGCAAATGGTAGACTCTTGGATCAAGACCTATGGGGTCCGTTATTTCAATGAGCTTACCAATATGACCATCCTCACCGAGGAAGTGGGCGAGCTAGCCCGGATCATGGCACGTACCTACGGTGAGCAGTCTTTCAAGGAAAGTGACAAACACCGGGATTTAGGCGATGAAATGGCGGATGTGTTATGGGTATTGCTCTGTCTGGCCAACCAGACCGGAGTAGATCTTACCGCCGCTTTCGAGAAGAATCTCCAAAAGAAAACAGACCGAGATAAAGAACGACATATAAACAATCAAAAACTATAAGCATATGGCACATCATCACGATTGCGAATGTGGACATGATCATCATCATGAACATGAACACGAATCAAATTCCGTACAGATAGACCGTTATCATGAAGCTTTCAATAAGTTTGAGCCGGCCCTGCCGGATACCCAGACCACCGAGGCTGTAAACGCTCTTTTAGAGAAACATTTCCAAGAGAACTTTACACCGGAAGTATTGAAAACGATTCATGGTTGCATCGACTTGACCTCATTAACCAGCCTGGATACCAAAGAAAGTATCTGGAAGATGGTAGACACGGTAAATGATTTCGAGGGAACTCGTCCGGATGTCCCGAACGTAGCCGCTATTTGCGTCTATCCCCTATTCGTGGAAACGGTTAAGCAGGCACTTACTGCACAAGAGGTTAAGATCGCGTCGGTTGCCGGAGGTTTTCCATCCTCACAGACATTTACGGAAGTCAAGATCGCCGAAACGGCCATGGCCGTCATGCAAGGAGCCGATGAAATCGACGTTGTCATGAACCTAGGCTATTTCATGGAAGACAATTTCGAGGAACTGACGGAAGAATTACAAGAGATCAAAGAGAGCTGTCGCCACGCCCATTTAAAGGTAATCCTAGAGACCGGAGCTTTAGTCACAGCGGAGAACATCCAAAAGGCATCCATCCTAGCCATGTATTCCGGTGCGGACTTCATCAAGACCTCCACGGGTAAAGGATACCCGGGAGCCACTTTCGAGGCCGCCTATACCATGTGCAAAGCCATCAAAACCTACCATTCCATCACCGGAAACAAGGTTGGCATCAAGATCTCCGGAGGCGTACGCACGGCGGAAGACGCAGTTCGATATTATACGATCGTAAAGGAAATACTGGGCAACGAATGGCTGAACAAGGATTTGTTCCGTATAGGAGCGAGCAGTCTGGTCGGTGATATAGAAAAACGACTCGGGAAATAGTCCATTCTAATTAAACCGGGCGCAGATGACTTAGAATCCTGTGTCCGGTAAGCACTCTCAAAGTAAGTTAACTTACCTTGGCATCGAAGTTAACTGACTTCGTCAAGTAAGTTAACTTCATTGGCTATTGAAGCATACTTACTTTTTTACTAACAAGAGCCATCTCTCTACAACTAATAGATAAAGGAATTTCTATTTGGAGCGAGTCATAATATAATCCGCCAACTGGATCAAGGATATCCGAGCCTCGGATTCCGGAAGCCTCAAAAGAACATCGACCGCCTTATCATGATATTCCTTCATGCGGGCCTCGGCATATTCGATTCCACCATTCGCCTTGGCGAACTCGATCAAGGAATCGACATTCTCCGCCGCGAAATCCTTCCGTAAAATCATATCCAAATAACGGGCGGCCTCCTCTTCCCTACCCTGCCGCAAGGCATATAATAATGGAAGCGTAACCTTACCCTCACGAATGTCATTTCCCGTCGGCTTACCGATATTCGCCTCCTTGAAATAATCAAAGATATCATCCTTGATCTGGAAGCAATACCCCAGATACTCGCCAAACTCACGGCAAAGAGCGATCACCTCCGCAGAGGCGCCCGATGAAATGGCCCCAATCTCCGTGCAAGCGGAAAGCAAGGTAGCCGTCTTCTTCTTGATAACTTGCAGATAACAATTCTCGTCTAAGATACTCTCCTCGGCGGTCTCCAATTGCTTGATCTCACCTTCGGACAAGTCTCTGCCTAAATTAGAGATAATCCCGACAATCCGCAAATCGCCGGTTTGTATGGAACGGATCAAAGCGGTAGAAAGCACATAATCACCTACCAACACGGAAATACGGTTATCGAAGATAGCGTTCAATGAGGGAACGCCACGACGTTGCTTCGTCTCATCGATCACGTCATCGTGAATCAATGTAGCGGTATGCAAAAGCTCCAGCAAAACAGCGGAATTGATCGTGTTATCCGTAACCTGTCCACAGACCTTGGCGGTAAGGAGCACCAATAACGGACGCACATGCTTCCCGGTAGAATTCAGTATAACGTCGATAGCCGATTGTAACCGGGTCGTCTCGCTGCGTAGAGATGCCTCGAAATCCTTATTGAAACGTTCAAATTCAGCGGAAACCGGTTCTTCTATTTTCCTTCTTTCATCCATAATTCCATGCAAAGATTCGCAAAAGTAACAAAAACTATCGAGTAAGCGAGTTTTTTCGTACATTTACCCAGATTTTGTCCCACTAAAACGTGTTAAAAGTAATGAAGTTATTCCTTATAGATGCGTATGCGTTAATTTATCGCTCCTATTACGCCTTCATCAAGAATCCGCGTATCAACTCCAAGGGTGTGAATACCTCCGCCATTTTCGGTTTTATCAACAGTCTGGAGGATGTATTAAAACGTGAGAACCCGACTCATATAGCGGTGGCCTTTGACCCGAAGGGACCGACCTTCCGCCATGAGGCCTTCGAGCAATACAAGGCACAACGGGAAGAGACGCCGGAAGTGATCCGTCAATCCGTCCCTATCATTAAAGAAATCATAGAGGCTTACAATATTCCGATTCTGGAAGTACCCCGCTACGAGGCGGACGATGTGATCGGCACCGTGTCCAAACAGGCGGAGAAGGAAGGCTTCGAGGTGTACATGATGACGCCGGATAAAGATTACGGCCAATTGGTGTCCGAACATATATTTATGTATCGTCCGAAATTCGGAGGCGATTACGAGATCATGGGCGTGCCCGAGGTCTTAAACAAGTACGGCCTCACGAGTACGGAGCAAGTGATCGACTTGCTGGGACTGATGGGCGACGCTTCCGATAATATCCCCGGCTGTCCGGGTGTCGGCGAGAAGACCGCTCAAAAACTACTGACCGAATTCGGAAGCATCGAGAACCTGTTAGCGAACACTGATAAGTTGAAAGGCGCGCAAAAGAAGAAGGTAGAGGAGAACGTCGAGCAAATCCGTTTCTCCAAATTCTTGGCGACGATCAAGACGGATGTCCCTATCGAGTTCGATGCCGCCCGTTGCGTTCGTGAAAAGCCAAACGAAGAGCGGCTGACTGAGATTTACACAGAATTGGAATTTAGAACATTTATTAACAAACTAAGTTCTGAGCCAGTCAAAGCCGCTCCGAAAGGTCCCGTTCAAGGCGATTTGTTCGCGATTTTTACGCCCGAGAGTACGGAAGAGCCCAAAAAATCGATTCTCACGGACTTAAAGTCCACCCCCCATAACTATTATTTAACTGATACAGAGGAAAAACAAGCCGATTTAGCCCGCTTTTTATTGGGTCAAGAATTTTTCGCTTTTGACACGGAAACCGATGGCATCGATCCCTTGAAAGCCGGATTGGTCGGAATGTCGTTCGCCGTGAAAGAAAACGAGGCTTGGTATGTTCCTGTTCCCGCCAACTCAGTAGAGGCGGCGAAAGTAGTGGAACGCTTCTCCCCTGCCCTGCAAAATCCGAAATCATTAAAGATCGGGCAAAACATCAAATTCGATATTTTGGTACTTCGTAAATACAACGTGAAGGTAGCCGGTCCTCTGTTCGATACGATGATCGCCCATTACCTGCTGAATCCGGAATTACGGCACGGAATGGATTACCTAGCGGAGACCTACCTCAAGTACCAGACCGTCCACATCGAGGAACTGATCGGCCCAAAAGGAAAGAACCAGTTATCGATGCGAAACGTACCCGTGGAGCAAATCGCCGAATACGCCGCCGAGGACGCGGACATCACGCTCAAGCTAAAGAATTATTTCGCGCCCGAGTTAAAGAAGGAAGGACTGGAATCCCTCTTCACCACGATCGAGATGCCATTAATATATGTATTAGCGGAAATGGAGGCCACCGGCGTCACGCTGGATACGGTAGCGCTTAAACAATCTTCGGGGGAACTTACCGCCTCCATGAACAAACTGGAGCAAGAGGTTTACGAGCTGGCCGGCACGGAATTCAACATCAACTCCACGAAACAGGTCGGCGAAGTCCTTTTCGACCGCTTGAAGCTGGACGAGAAAGCGAAGAAGACCAAAACTGGCGGTTACAGTACCAGCGAGGATGTATTGGAGAAACTTCGCAGCAAACATCCCATCATCGGCAAGCTCCTTGAATACCGCGGACTTAAAAAGTTATTAAGTACCTATATCGACGCTCTACCCGAGTTGATCAATCCGCAGACCGGAAAGATACATACCTCTTTCAACCAAGCGGTAACATCTACCGGACGCCTCAGCTCTACCAATCCGAACCTGCAAAACATTCCGGTACGGGACGATCTGGGCCGTGAGATCCGTAAGGCATTTATCCCGGACAATACGGATTGCCTCTTCTTCTCGGCCGACTACTCCCAGATCGAGCTTCGTATCATGGCCCACCTGAGCGGTGACCCGCATATGATCGAGGCTTTCCAAAGCGGAGCGGATATCCACGCCGCCACAGCCGCCAAGATCTACGGAATCCCGGTAGAAGAAGTAACCAGCGATATGCGCCGGAAGGCGAAAACCGCCAACTTCGGTATCATCTACGGCATCTCCGTCTTCGGGCTCGCCGAGCGTCTGGGCATCCCTCGTTCTGAGTCCAAGGAACTGATAGACGGTTATTTCAGCACCTACCCCCGCATCAAGGAATACATGGAGGAGAGCATCAAGGTAGCCAAGGAAAAAGGATACGTAGAGACCATTTTCAAGCGCAAGCGTTTCCTTCCGGATATCAACTCACACAACGCCGTCGTACGCGGCTATGCCGAGCGAAACGCGATCAATGCCCCTATCCAAGGGAGCGCCGCCGATATCATCAAACTAGCGATGGTACGCATTTACGAACGCTTTGAGGAAGAGGGATTGAAAAGCAAGATGATCCTCCAAGTACACGATGAGTTAAACTTCAATGTCTACAAAGAGGAAGCCGAGGAGGTAAAGAAAATCGTGCTGGAGGAAATGGAAAACGTCATGAAACTACAAGTCCCCTTAATCGCCGATTGCGGCGAGGGAGAGAACTGGTTGGAGGCGCATTAAAATAATGCCGGAATTCCCCTTAAAAAAACATGTACGTGTTTTCCGAAAAACATGTACGACTTTTTCCAAAAACACGTACGTGTTTTTTTAAGACCATAACAGCCTAAGTAAAAACAACAGGGTGTCCTAAATCGCCGGAAGCTTTTTAGGACACCCTATTTATTAGTGATCAAAAGGAACTCTTATTGCTTATAAATCTTCTTAGAGATTATTCCATCCGCCGTCTTTATACGTAAGATATAATGCCCGGAAGGTATCGACAAGGTAGTCGTATATTGTTTCCGGCTATCTATGGTAGTTCCCCAGACAGACGCGCCGTCGTAAGTATAAAGCATCATATTTTCTATCGCCACATCCGATTGAACCGATAATAGGCCGGAAGCGGAATCAAACGCATATTCCAAATCCGAGACAGACGGCTCGGTAACCTCATTAGAAACCACTAGCGAACCATCGATCTTTAGGCAGAACGTACGATAGCTTTCACGGATATCCGTATACTTGGTTTCCCACAGCTCACTCAAGTCACCTTGGTAAGTAGCCATTACGGCAAGCATATCACCAATACCCCAATCAAACGAGCCACTATAAGATACCGTCTGGCTTTTCCCTGCCGGAATCTCCAGCCAATTATTCACCTCCCAACTGTAATCGTCTATCGAGAGATTAGGATCTCGCACGTAAAGGCCGGCCGTACCTTGGAAATTCGTTTTTTGCTTGTTATAGAAAGTCACCTCAAAGGTAGCGGTCCCACTTTCCGCATCATACTCGACCTTTACAGGATCGGCGGTCAAGCTATTCCGTGCCTGTGAGAAAGAAATAACGCTATCCTTCACATCCAACAAGATATAATCATACGGATGATTTACCGAACGGATCGGACGTAGGATGCTATCTCCTTCCATTCCTCCCAGTACGTACATATACAGAGTAACCGTAGTATCCGTGATACCTAGGGACTCACAAAGGAAATCTTTCGTTATATAATTACCTAGCTGAAAGTCCGCGATCGTATCTAAAAATGCCGCTTCGCTGATAGGCAACTCCACCGCCTCATTCTCCTCGAAAAAGGCTAATGTATGGACATAGCTCCCATCTTTCCCCAAGTTAAATAGGTTATAAGTAATCGGAAACTTCTCACCTAGCTTGATACTTTCAATATCTTTAGTACCCAAAGAACTGATCGTTAACAACTTCACAGGCTTCGAGTCATCAGACGGTTTGCGGATACCCGTGATCATGGCTTGGCGTTCATTGTAAGTACGTAAATTATCGTCAATCGCACCTAACTCAAAATATCCACTACCAAACCAGCCCGTATTTAAATGGAAAAGTCCGCTCCGATTATAGCCATCGCAAACAAATGCCCATTTATAGGCCTGATTATTTTCTCCGCTACCTCCTTCATAATAAACCGGACGTTGAGCGGCTAGTTCCGTTTTCAGCAGATCCGTCCATTCTTTTCCGGAAAAGAAGGTCCTATCATACAATTGTATATTCTTATCATATCCAAAATTATTAATGAAAGCCTTCCGTACATCTTCTTTATTAGCCCCCATATCCCATTCATAATTCATATAGGCAGCCGCTCCACAATGAAAAATCAGCGTGGAAACAGCCTCTATCTCATCCCAAGAGGAAGACTCATCAAGAGTAGCAGGCATATTTTCCCAATCATACGTTGTATGCCCAAAATCAGCGGAAACAAGCAACGTACTTCCCGGATTCTTATAATTTACGTTACCCATACCGCTTTTCGGATATTGATAATAATTCATGATCTGCGCCATAGCGACACCTTCCCCACCCGCAAAAGTTAGAACATCATTGACAACCGGGCACATCTCATTGTAGGGAGCATCATCCTTCCATTCCGTTTTAATCAAAGGGATCACCGCCTCCGGAAACCGTGAAGAAGCCTCAACACTATCCACCGCTAGAGGCATCCCGGACCGTAACGCCTTTACATAATGGATATACATACGCATAAAATTCTCCATCGTAGCGGACAGACCTTTCTCCGGCAAAGACCCCTTATCGGATATACCCAATAACTGCTTTCCACGATCTTCTCCGGATACGATTACAAAACCTTGGTTATCCCCTACGTTATACAGGTAAAGTAAGGCATTCTCCACACTCGAGGAACGTAATTTAGAAGGAGCCTCGATGCCTTCCTCCGTCCCTACGTAGGCCAACTTAAACTCAGGAAAAGAACCGGCCCTCAACACCGAGGTATTCTCCATTGAATACTGTTGCTGGGCAATCCGGAGCGCTTCGGCCGAACCTATCGGATCAGCTGAAAGTGTTTGTACACATAGCGTAGCACAAGCTAACAAAGCCAAGTAGACGTGTTTCATTGACATAAAGTTTTGAATGAATATTAAATACTAATACATACAAAGTTATCAAAAGCTTTCAAATTCTTTCTATACATAGGCAAGTCTCTACGCTAATTCATGCAAGAAAATTATGACAAATTAGCCAAAGGATCAGTAAATCTAATAGTATGATGAGAATCTTGTCTAAATTTCCATATTGATTTCCTACATTTACAGACTTAATGTAACGAAATTATGATTAACACTTTAACATCTTTGCGATTTATATTCGCCATGATGGTTTTTGGGGCGCACTGTTATGTAATAGATAATCACTTCGATATCCATTTTTTCAAGGAGGGATTTGTAGGGGTTAGTTTCTTTTTCATGCTAAGCGGTTTTATTATAGCGTACAATTATCAAAAGAAATTTAGTGAGAATAAGATAACCAAACGCACTTTTTGGGTAGCACGCATCGCCCGTATTTATCCCTTACACTCGCTGACCTTATTGATTGCCGTCGCTTTAGGAAACTATGTAATAGCATCGGGAACTATAGATTGGTGCAAGCATTTCCTCGCCTCACTCACATTGACAAACGCCTATATACCAAAAGACAATTACTTTTTTTCATTCAACAGCCCTTCGTGGAGTTTATGTTGTGAACAGCTTTTCTATATTTGTTTTCCTTTCCTTATAGCATTCACGAAAGACTACAGAAAATTACTTAGCACTTTCTTGATTTGCGCGATATTGAGCGTTGTCGGTATGTATTTTACGCCTTTGGAAAGTATAAAAGGATATTGGTATGTTAATCCAATCACCCGACTTCCGGATTTTATAGCCGGGATGCTATTATTTCAATTATACGACCATTTGAAAACTAAAAACATCACCTCCAGCCAAGGAAGTATCATAGAGATCGCGTCAATAGCATTATTCTTAAGTTTCTATCTGTATGCCGCTGAAATCCCCAAAGTATACCGATACTCCTGCTACTACTGGATTCCCATCGCGTTTATCCTAATAAGTTTTTCCCTGCAAAAAGGTATGGTCTCACGACTCCTATCGAACCGCCTCTTAGTGATTGGCGGAGAAATCAGTTACAGTTTCTATTTGATTCATCTTTTTGTACTGCTCTCTTATGCTAAATGGCAAAAAGAAAGCGACTTTCATATAGACTGGTACATCTCGATCCCGCTTCTATTTTGTGTCATAATCCTGTTGAGCCTGTTTTCTTACTACCATTTCGAGAAGCCTATGAACAAACTCGTTAAAACATTATTAAACAAACAATCGATGAGGCAACCGGTTAAGCATGAAGAGAAAGCCTAAGAAAATAACCGTATCAGCCTAAAATTGATTATCTTTGCGAACTCAAAACAAGTCGCTTGGAGCGACTATATAACAGATTGATAATAAAAAATACGATAATAATATGGCATTACAATGTGGCATTGTGGGACTTCCGAACGTAGGAAAGTCTACCCTTTTCAATTGCCTATCCAACGCGAAGGCACAATCAGCGAACTTTCCGTTCTGTACGATCGAACCGAATGTAGGCGTGATCACCGTACCCGACGAGCGACTGAATAAACTAGCGGAAATCGAACATCCGCAACGAGTGATCCCCACCACCGTAGAGATCGTGGATATCGCCGGATTGGTGAAAGGAGCGAGTAAAGGCGAGGGACTGGGCAATAAGTTCTTGGCTAATATCCGTGAGACAGACGCTATCTTGCACGTATTGCGTTGCTTCGACGACGATAATATCGTGCACGTGGACGGACGTGTAGACCCGGTCCGTGATAAGGAGATCATTGACTATGAGCTTCAGATCAAGGATTTGGAAACGATAGACAGCCGTATCGCCAAGGTGCAAAAACAAGCGCAAACCGGAGGTGATAAGCAAGCCAAGATCGCTTACGAGGTACTTTGTAAATACAAAGAGGCTTTAGAACAAGGAAAAAGCGCACGTACCGTTTCTTTTGATACGAAAGACGAGGAGCGCATTGCCCACGATTTATTCTTGCTGACGGATAAACCTGTCATGTATGTTTGTAACGTGGATGAGGCTAGCGCCGTAAATGGCAATAAATATGTAGATGCCGTACGTGAGGCGGTTAAAGACGAAGATGCCCAGATTTTAGTAGTCGCCGCTAAGATCGAGAGCGAGATCGCTGAGTTCGATACCTATGAGGAACGCCAGATGTTCTTACAAGAGATCGGATTGGAAGAGTCTGGCGTAAGCCGTTTGATTAAATCGGCTTATAAATTATTGAATCTGCAAACCTTCTTGACCGCCGGACCGGACGAATGTCGTGCGTGGACGTTCCATAAAGGCTGGAAAGCTCCTCAATGCGCCGGTGTTATCCATACGGACTTCGAAAAAGGATTTATCCGTGCCGAGGTGATCAAGTACGAGGATTATATCGCTTATGGCTCCGAGGCTGCTGTTAAAGAGGCCGGAAAGATGAGCGTTGAAGGTAAGGAATATGTTGTGCAAGATGGAGATATCATGCATTTCCGTTTCAATGTATAAAGAGTAATCGAAATAAATTATATCTTTGAAACCGGGTAAAATAGCGTAAAGCTAATTTTACCCGGTTTTCTTATATCCTTTAAATCTATATGTATATGAAACGTTTTCTCAATTCTGTACTTTGTATGTGTATCGCCGTTTTTTGTACGCATGCCCAAAAAAAGAATGTGACTAGTGTGCTGGAAGTGATGGACATTACGACCGGGCAACGTTCCGTTGTCAAGGAATTCCCTTTTTTAATCGAGGCACCTAACTGGACTCCGGATGGTAATTGGCTTGTATATAATAGTGGAGGAAAATTATATAAGCTCTCTCCGGAATCTCCGGGCGAGCCGCAATTAATCAATAGCGACTATGCGACCCGTTGCAACAACGACCATGTGATCTCTGCGGATGGCAAACAAATAGCGATCAGTAACGGAACAAAAGAAGATGGTAAATCGCGTGTCTATACCCTGCCTTTCGAAGGAGGTGTTCCCCGGTTGATTACCCCACTCGGTCCTAGCTACCTACACGGGTGGAGCCCCGACGGAAAACAACTCGCTTATTGCGCTGAAAGAAACGGTAATTTTGATGTTTACGTCATTCCTTCCCTAGGCGGAGAAGAAAAACGTCTTACGACAGCCGAAGGTTTGGACGATGGCCCCGAATACTCACCTTGCGGACAATATATCTGGTTCAACTCCGTACGTACCGGGCTTATGCAAGTCTGGCGCATGAAAGCGGATGGTTCCGAACAAACCCAAATGACATTCGATGAGACCCGTAATTCTTGGTTTCCCCACATCTCTCCGGATGGAAAACAAATCGTTTTCATCACCTATACAAAAGGAGATCTGGAACCCGGACAGCACCTCGCCAATAAAAACGTAGAGTTACGCCTTATGCCGGCCGAGGGCGGAGAACCTAAGACTTTAGTCAAACTATTCGGCGGCCAAGGTACCATAAACGTAAACTCTTGGGCACCCGATAGCAAACGATTCGCTTTCGTCAGCTACCGGTTAAATTGACTCGTTCCCGTCTCTCCTGTATTCGGAAGGAATAACCCCCGTCTGCTTAATAAACGCACGACGGAACGTACTGATAGAATGGAAGCCCGAACGTTCGGCTATCTCTTGTATACTGGCCAGAGGTTCGGCTTCCAATAGACGTTTACTTTCCTCTACCCTGAAATGGTTTACGTAATCCGAGAAGGAACAACCTAGTTCTTTATTAAACAATTGGGATAGATAAGAACGGCTCATCGGGAAGATCCGCTGTAAATCCGTTAAGCGCAAATCTTCCCGTAGATAGGGCTTTTCACGTTCAAACCACGCCTGTACTTCCTCAACATACCTTTGGCGTATGATGCCTTTCTGTTCCTCACTACCTTGATCATCATCCGTATCCTCCTCCAAATCGGGTAATCCCCATCCGCTCTCGAATGTGTGATCCAAATGGATAACCTTTAGGAACAAGGCCTTATAAAAGAAATAGTACCATAAAACCAATAAAAACGTTTTGTCGATTACATATAGGCTAACCCGATCCGTAAACAACAATACCAAATAAAAAATATACATAGAAGAAAGGATCAGCATGGTCTTTTTCAACCAGTCCAGATCATAATCTTCCGGGTCCGATACATTTTCCCTTAAATACACCTTAAATCCCTCACTATAGCGCAAGATCAGATAAATAGGAACGATCATATACAGAAGCGTGAAAAATAAAATCAAAAGCCTTATAACCACATCCAGATTCAAGGTATCGAATACCTCGCCAAAAGAGTTATAACGATGAATATTTCCACCGGATAGCCGGTAAATCAAAAAAGAAATACCCAATACCCATATCGGACTGGTAAAAATAAAGAAACGGCGAACGGTCATATAGCAAGGTCGTAACACTTCTATCACGTAACAAGCCAATGTAGCTACCACAATACATCCCATAATCAGCACATCCGGATGAAATATCTCTTTTGAATCCTCTAAATACAGGTTAACCGATACTCGTACCGCCGCTAAAAACGCCCATAATAACATACTCCACCCCAAAATCTGTTTTGCCCTATTCTCACGGGCCCGTAGTAGCAGGGTAATACCACCAAAAACACAAAAGCCTAATATCTGTAAGCTTAGTAGAAACTGAATTTTATCCAACATAATAACACTACCTCCTATCTATTAAACAATACGCCCCCCGAATGTTCTTTTTGACCCCTCAGTTAACAATATGAACGCCTTAGACAATTTGAACGATCTAATTTTATACGATTTCACCGACGTTTTAGACCGTATGCACCTCCCTTTCCCCTTAACCACCCGATATTTGCATCCAGAAGTTTCACACAAAAATAAGTAAAATAATGAGAAATTTAGTACTCTTTACCAGTATGATTTTAAGCTTTTGGGGTTGCTCCAACGACAAAGACTTCGGAGGTCTTGAGAATATCGGCTGGAATGAAAAACCACTCCAAATAACGACTCGTATCCTAACTACAAAATCCACCAATTTTATACAAGAATTTAAAGAAGGCTCTATGCTCGGACTACAAATCACGTCCGGTACAGTCGACGATTTATACAATGGCATATCCACTTATAAAAACGTAAGCGTAAAAGCTTATAGAGTGAATGGAAAAATCTGGTGGCAACAGAGTCCGGAAGTGATCCTCGACTCTAATGAAGCTACGATATACGCATATTATCCATATCAAGAAGATATAAATTTTAACGCCCGGCAGATACCTGTTAAACTGGCCCCGAACGCATTGGAGACCGATGATTATATGTATGGAACCCATGCGATCGGACAAAAAGCAGTCAACAGTACCTCGCCACTTGTATTACTCAGCATGAATCATGCCCTATCGCTTATATCTTTCCAGCTGAACCTAAGCAAAGGCAAGACAGGTGCCTTTATTATAAGTTCCGTTCAAGTAGGAAATAAGCCCGGTGGAACAACTTTAGTCAGCGAAGGAACCCTCGATATCACGACAGGCGATATCATCGGTTCTACCGCCCGTAGCACGTCCGCATCCACGGTATTATCCTTGACGAATCCAGTTACCCTCATCAACGAGAAATATTGTGATCCTATGCGGCTCATGGTAATTCCACCTTCCGGCACGATCGGAACCGGAGACGTGGAGACCTTATTCACGATCAACGGAGAAACCTACAAATTTGACATACCCGCTAACACCCAATGGGAAAAAGGGAAAAAATATTTATATAAGCTAAGCTTTAACGGAAGGTCGTTACAATTGCGAGACGTCTCTATCACAGACTGGTTACCGGGTAACGACGAAGGATTGATTGGCAATATCATGTAAGTTTTTTATGTTGTGGTTATTAAGGTGTAATGCCGTGGCAAGCTTTGATCCGTTTGCCACCGGCAACTACACTGAAAATAACAATTGGCTCTATCATTCCGGCGAATTAGACCATCGGCGTCACTACCCGTACGATGTGTTTTTCACTCAGCCGACTCTATATATTCTCTCAATAAGAGAAACAACGGGTCTCGTCCAAATACCCTTTTACATTCAAGGGCTATCATTCCCTCTCAACTTATCGCCAAAAACACTCTTCTATTTGACTATTACAAGAACGAGACCCGTTTAATAATATCTTTATATCTCTTGGATATATTGATTATTATAGTATACAATAAAGCAGGTTACTTTGCGTATTAAGAGGATAAAACAATCGTTACTATATAATATATAAAAATATCATTTTATAACAGGAATGATAATTAATAGTAATAGAATAATAAACTATATTGGCTCAAATGTTTATTGTTTGAAAGGTTCCATTAAAACATTAGACAAAATGAACAAATTATTATTAATTACGATCTTGTTAATCATCTTTACCGGATGTCATGAAAATCAGCAGTGGATGTCCAAAGAGAAATCAACCACACGAAAGTCAGTTCTTGAAATGACCACCCGGTCCTATACGGCAGGTTCTTCAGTATTCACCGAAATTCTGCCCGAAGGGTCCGAAATAGGATTATTTATAACCTATGGTAATCAAGACAGTTTATATAAAGGCGCATCTCTTTATAAAAACGTAAAATCAAAGGCTGTAGGCTCATCAAAAGGTTCTTTAAAATGGAAACAAACACCGCAGGTATTCCTCAGATCTAATCGACCAGTCATGATCTACGCTTACTCACCTTATAAAGTACAAATACCGTTAGATCCCACTTCCATACCGATCAAAATATCCCCAATCGCGGCGGAAACCCCCTTTTATAAATATGGGAGGCTCTCGCAAGGTCAAAAAGAGGTTAACCGTAAATCTCCGCTCGCGAAACTCTCCATGAATTACGCGTTATCACTTCTCTCTTTCGAAATATATCAAGATTCGAACATTAACGGGCTATTCAAGCTAACCTCCATACAGATCGGTAACCGTGCGGGAGGTAATACCTTGCAGTATACCGGCACAATGGATATCGTAACCGGAAATATCAAAGGAACTCCCGGGGCACACAAGGCCACTTTACTTACAATAGATCCATCCGTAACTTTACGACACGCGAAAGCGGAGGAGCAAAATATCCGTATAGTCCCTACCTACTCTCCTATCCGGGAAAAAGAAGTTGAGGCGATCTTTACGATCAATGGGAAGACTTACAAATACATCATTCCGGAAGGCACCTGTTGGAATAAAGGATATAAATACTCATACAAATTCTACTTCGATGGTAAGGAGATTAAGTTTCACGACTTAGTTGCCTGCATTTGGATACCTAAGTTGAATAAAAAATAATTCTTTTTTTGCCTATTTTTGTAACAAACAAATCCCTTATCCCGTCTTCTTTGTGAAAGCCCCACTCTAAGGCGCACGGACGAAGGGCTATCCAAAAACATAGTATTAACGAAAAAGTCAATTACAATGAAAAGATTACTAGCGTTACTGGCCATCCTCCTTATCAGCCAAGTAGGATACGGGCAGCAGAAGATGGATCAATTATTCAATGCTTTCCGGGGTGAAAGCGATGTTACTTCCGTAAATATCGGAAACATAACGATGAAGCTAGCCAGCCTGTTCACCGAGACAATGGGAGTAAACGGTATAGAGATCCTTGAATTTGATAATTGTGCCCAAGAGGTGAAAGACCGACTGTCTACCGCCATACGGAACCTGAGAGATCCTGATTACGAGACGATGGTCACGGCAAATGAAAGGGACAGTCGCACGAAAGTTCTTGTCAAAATAAAAGAGGATATGATCCGTGAACTGGTCATATTCACGACAGGAAACGACAATGCGTTAATCCGTATCAAAGGAAAGATCAGCCCGTCCGATCTAGACCGGGTAATCAATGAGCACAAAACTGGAAATCATTAAGGGCGATACCGATGGACGTTGATGTTTTTAAACAACGGTTCCTTCCATTTCATCCTAAACTCTATCGAATCGCTTATGCCTTATTAGACAATAAAGCGGATGCGGAAGACATACTTCAAGATGCCTATTGCAAATTATGGAATAAAAGGGATGAGCTGGGAGACATCCAGAATCCGGAAGCATTTTCCATAACATTGGTCAAGAATCTTTGTCTGGATTTCCTGCGCTCGCCTAAAGCAAGCCGAAGAGACAACGAAGAGGCATTGGAGACCGTTCTATTAACGACCGACTCCTCGCCGGAAAAGGAACTGGAAGAAAAGGAGGATATCCGGCATATACAGGAACTGATCGAGCAGCTCCCCGAGAACCAGAGGCAGGTAATCCGCCTGCGTGGTATTGAGGATTGTTCCTATGAGGACATTGAACAGATTACAGGGCTTAGCTCCTCTAATATAAGAACATTACTTTCCCGGGCACGCAAATTGATCCGGGAGAAACTAGAAAAAGCAAGTTGTCATGGATGATAAAAAGATAGATGAACTAATAAACAAGGCACTCCAAGAGGATTTAGCCTTACCGGAGGGACTTTCCGAAAGGCTGGAACGACGAATCGACTTCCTAGCCCAAGAAGAGGTATCTCCCCGAGTCTCACGAAGACGTTCCTTCTATTGGATAAGCGGAATCGCCGCCGCTATTCTTGGCGCCCTATTCCTCATCTTCACGGAGACAAATCGTCCGGCTCCCACTATGGCCGATACCTTTACCGATCCTGAAGAGGCAGCTGTCGTAGCCCAAAATGCCTTGGCGTTCATGTCTAGGAATTTAAACAAAGGTCTCGGGCAGGTCAATGAAGCCGGTCAAGAGATCACAAAAATAAACAAGATCGTAAATAAACATTTAAATGATTAATACAATGAGACTCAAACAACTATATACAATACTGCTTCTCTGCTGCGTGAATATCTGTTTTGCCCAGAACAAGCTTTTCGACAAATATGCGGATATGGACGATGTTACTTCCGTATATATCTCCAAGAAGATGTTTCAGATGATGCCGGTCATGGAAACCGCCGGACTCAACCTTGCCAATCTGAAAGGGAAAATAGAATCCCTGCAAATACTCACCACCCAAAAAGCGGATTTGAGGGAACGAATGCGAGGGGAGCTCAAAGCCTTGATCGGAAAGGACCATGAGGAACTCATGCGAGTAAAAGACGGAAAGACCAAAGCCAATTTCTACGTCAAGCAACAAGGAGAACTGATACAGGAGTTGATCATGATAGCCGACATGGACGATGGGGGTTTCAGCGTCATGCAATTGTTAGGGCGTTTTACGCTCCAAGATGTGCAGGAAATTACCAGTGAGATCAACAAATAATTAGGATAATTTCGTGAAAACCATCGGCTTTTTATAGTATCTTCACCACCATAAGTTAAACAAAAATCATACGCGTATGAAAAGATTCATTTTTACAGGGATAATCATCCTGTTTGTTATGGCTGGATGTGGAGGCGACCATTCATCGACCGATGGTCTTATAACCGTGGATGTAAACGATAGTTATTCAACCAAAAAAGAGTTGGTCCTTCAAGACTTCATGGATGTGGAGTATATTCCGCTGGAAACAAACGATGAGTTTATCAATCGGGCATGCGTGCAGGCGGTTGGCGAGAAATACATAATCGTGACAAACTTTTACGATGATGGCAATATTTTCGTATATGGCCGGAACGGAAAAGCTATTCGCAAAATAAATCGCAAGGGACAAGGTGGAGAAGAATACGTGTCTATGAGATCGGTTTCGTTAGATGAAGAAAACGAAGAGATTTTCGTAAATGATTTTCATGCGAAAAAGATAAGGGTTTATGATTTGGAAGGAAATTTCAAACGAAGTCTGAATCAAAGAAGCGAGAAAAGTTCGTTTTACGTGGAAATGCTTGATTATGACAAGGACAACTTGATTTGCTATGATAAGTTTAATTTTGAGGTACCGTTCTTGCTTGTGTCGAAGCAAGATGGAAGTATAACGAAAGAAATCACGGTTCCATATAAAGAGAAGCAATTATTCCATATCGTTGAAAGACTTTATGATAAAGGAGAAACAAGAGCAGCTGGACCAGGTCCGTATAACAGTATAATTCCTTTTAAGGGTAATTGGATTCTATTTGAGGCCTCTGCAGATACGGTCTACACCTTAATGCCTGATTACAGTTTGCGCCCGCTTATCGCACGAACACCCCCTATCCACACCATGGATCCGGGCGTTTTCGTCGTCTTAAGATTGATTTCCGATCGTTATTATTTCATGGAAAGCGTAACGAATATATATGATTTTAACACAGGAGAAGGTTTCCCGAGAAAGTACTTCGCATACGATACGCAAGAAAAGAAATTTTTCAACTATATCACATACAACGATGATTATTCTTATAAGAAAGAAATCTATATGGTGACATTTCCTCCCATCAATTCAAAAGGCGAATTGTGTTCTACCATCAATGCTTCCGATCTTTGCCAGGACTATAAAAGGGGAAAGCTGAAAGGCAAACTAAAAGAGGTAGCCGCGACATTGGAAGAGGATGACAACCGGGTGGTAGTGTTGGTGAGACCTAAAAAGTAAACGATTACCAATCATCGGTAATACGATCAAGCGGATTATTTCCCCGTAATAATCCGCTTAATCTCACTCAGTTTGTTCAAGGCTTCCAAGGGGGTAAGATTATTCACGTCCAAGTTCTTGATCTCATCCCGTACTTGGCTCAACACCGGATCATCCAACTGGAAGAAACTCAGCTGATACCCCTCGGCGGCAGACGCGATCGCTTTTACAGGTTTACCCCCGATGCCTTCCTGACGATTCTCGGACTCCAACTGCTTCAAGATCTCATTCGAACGCTTCACGATGCTTTTAGGCATACCGGCCATTTTCGCCACGTGGATACCAAAGCTATGCTCGCTTCCTCCCGGTATCAACTTACGCAAGAATATCACCTTATTCCCTACTTCCTTGACCGATACGTTATAGTTCTTGATCCGCTTAAAGGCACGCTCCATCTCGTTCAGCTCGTGGTAATGGGTAGCGAACAGCGTCTTCGCCTTCGCATTCGGGTGCTCATGAATATATTCCACGATCGCCCAAGCGATCGATATGCCATCGTAGGTACTGGTACCCCGGCCTAACTCGTCGAACAGTACCAAGCTCCGGGAAGTCATATTATTCAATATATCGGAGGCCTCATTCATCTCTACCATAAAAGTAGACTCACCCACCGAGATATTATCCGAGGCACCTACACGGGTAAATATCTTATCCACGATACCTATATGGGCGCTCTCGGCCGGAACAAAGCAACCGATTTGCGCCATGAGCGTAATCAAGGCTGTCTGACGCAATAAGGCGGACTTACCGGCCATATTCGGACCCGTGATAATGATGATCTGTTGTTTCTCGTCATCCAGATAGACATCATTGGCGATATAAGGTTCTCCCAAGGGCAGTTGTTTCTCGATTACCGGGTGGCGACCTCCCTTTATGTCGATCTTGTCGGAATCACTCACGATCGGACGGATATACTTATTCGCCTCCGCGGCCTTGGCGAAAGATAAAAGGCAATCGATACGCCCGATCAAGTTCGCGTTCATCTGGATAGGCGGAATATACTCCGTCAAGGCCAATACCAGCTCATTGAAAAGGCGGGTCTCCAGAGCAAGTATCTTTTCTTCCGCCCCTAATATCTTCTCCTCGTATTCCTTCAACTCCTCGGTAATATAGCGCTCGGCGTTCACCAAGGTCTGTTTACGGATCCAATTCGCCGGGACTTTATCCTTATGGGTATTACGTACCTCTATATAATAGCCGAAGACGTTGTTGAAAGCGATCTTCAAGCTTGGGATACCCGTCAATTCGATCTCGCGCTGCTGTACCTTCAACAAATAATCCTTGCCGGAATAAGCGATGGCACGCAAGTCATCCAATTCCTCGTTGACCCCCTTCGCTATAATTCCTCCCTTATTGACCAACGAAGGGGGATCGTTATTAATCTCTTTCTCAATCCGGTCGCGGATCAAGGCGCAAGCGTTTAATTGCTCCCCGATCCGGCATAAGCTGGGTTCCTCACTCGCCATACATGCCTCCTTGATCGGCTCGATCGCACGAAGCGCGACCTTTAGCTGAACCACCTCACGAGGAGATACACGGCCGACAGCCACCTTGGAGATAATACGTTCCAAATCGCCGATCTGCTCCAACTGCGTATCCAGCAACTCCTTTGTCTCCGGTTCACGGAAGAAATAATCCACGACCTCTTGGCGTTCTTGGATCGGTTTTACATCCTTTAGCGGGAATAGTATCCACCGGCGAAGCATACGAGAGCCCATCGGCGAGATCGTCTTATCGATCACGTCCAACAAGCTTGTTCCCTCATCGTTCATCGTACCCACCAGTTCCAAGCTGCGTACCGTAAACTTATCCAAGCGGACGTATCGATCCTCCTCGATACGGGATAAAGCGGTGATATGGGAAATATGCGTGTGCTGGGTCTGGTCCAGATAATACAGAATCGCCCCGGAAGCGATAATACCTAATTTCAGATGTTGTACGCCAAAACCCTTCAGGTTCTTCGTCTCGAAATGCTTCAACAGGCGATCCTCGGCAGCCGAGGTCGTAAAGATCCAGTCATCCAGCTCAAAGATAAAGAAACGAGGACCGAAAGCCTCCTCGAAACGTTTCTTGTTTCCTCGTTCGATCAAGACTTCCTTCGGGGAAAAGTTATTGAGTAATTTGTCGATATAGTCTATAGAACCCTCCGCCGTCATAAACTCGCCGGTAGAGATATCCAAGAAAGAGATACCACATACCTCCTTGGCGAAATGGATAGAGGCCAAGAAATTATTCTCTTTATGATTCAGTATATTATCATTGATGGAAACACCGGGAGTCACCAATTCCGTAATACCCCGCTTCACCAGTTTCTTCGTCAACTTAGGGTCTTCCAGCTGGTCGCAAATAGCCACACGCTTTCCGGCCCGCACCAACTTCGGCAGATAAGAATCCAAGGCATGATGTGGAAATCCCGCCATCTCGACATGCTGCGCCACGCCATTCGCACGTTTGGTCTGTACGATACCCAGTATTTCCGCGCCAATCACGGCGTCCTCGCCATACATCTCGTAAAAGTCTCCAACCCGGAATAAAAGGATAGCGTCCGGATGTTTCGCTTTTATATCGAAATACTGCTTCATCAAAGGGGTTTCCACAACTTTTGCCACGATAGTAATCTTTTAAATGCGTTTACAATTTATCCGCACAAAGGTACTATTTTTTTTCTATCCGTTTACTTTCTTATAATCCGCTAGAAAAGTAGCCAGCCCACTATCCGTTAACGGGTGTTTCAATAAGCCTTTAATGGCGGACAAAGGACAAGTAGCCACATCCGCCCCGGCCTCCACGCATTGGATGATATGCTGGGTGCTACGGATAGAAGCCGCCAATACTTGGGTATCATAATCGTAATAATCATACATTTCCACGATCTTACGTACCAGCTCTATCCCGTCGCTGGCGATATCATCCAAACGCCCGACGAACGGCGATACATACGTAGCCCCGGCCTTAGCCGCCAATAACGCCTGACCGACAGAGAAAACCAGCGTACAATTCGTACGGATGCCTTTTCTGGTGAAATATTTTATCGCTTTAATCCCCGCTTCGATACAAGGTACTTTAACGACTATATTAGGATGTAAAGCTGCCAACTCCTCCCCTTCTTTTATCATGCCCTCTAAGTCGGTAGCGATTACCTCGGCGCTTACATCCCCGCCCACGATCTCGCAAATTTCCAAATAGTGTTTCCGTTGATTTTCCACCCCCCGGATTCCCTCTTTCGCCATTAAGGACGGATTAGTCGTCACGCCATCCAATACTCCCAATTCATTCGCTTCCCGGATTTGATCCAGATTCGCCGTGTCAATAAAAAACTTCATAGCTTTACACTTTAATGTTACGTATTTATATAACCCTTCTGATTCGCTATTAGTTCTAAATCAACCGCCTCAATCGCCTACTAATTCGATATACAAGTCGTTAAGCCATTTGCGGAGATGTAAGACGGCGTATCTTTTCCGGGACAGAAGCGTATTCACCGGAACATCCGTCGCCTCGGAGATCTCCTTAAAAGAAAAGCCTTCCAGCTCGGTCAACTCAAAAACCGTACGCTGCTCATCCGGCAACTCCGCTAAAGCGTTCTCTAACTCCTCCCATACCAAGGAACGGATAAAATCCATCTCAGGGGACTGATCCTCATCCATCAGCCACTCAGAAATCTCATTCATAAACCTTCCTTCCGAATCTTCCCCTTGCTTATAGGGCATTGGCTCCTCCGTATGCTTCCTGCTACGATCTATGATCTGGTTCCTCGCCACGGAATAAAGCCAAGCAGATACTTGCCCTATCACGGTACCCTCCGAGTCTGTTTTCAACAGTTGGTAAAAAACATTTTGTAAGATATCCTCGCAATCCTCTTTGGAGGGGACTCGTTTAGAGATAAAACTCTTTAGCTGAGATTGGTATTTCCTGAATATATCCGATATAGGTATATTTTCAGTCTGCCGTGTCATTCTTTCTCCTCATTAAAGCCATTCATCCATCTACGAATAAAGGCTTTTTTCTCCTCCAGAGATACATGTCCCATCCGCTCATGAAAACGCCTATGCTCTTTCCGCCAATTCACATTCCGGTTACCCATGAAACCGAAGTGATGCCAAGGTCCCCCAAACAATAGGCGTGTCAATACCATCAAGCCTGCCGCCTGCCAGTAATTGATAGTCGTCCAGCCCGTGATAGACGGGATCAAGGCATTCCACAACAACATAACCACTGCTACGATCGCCGCGAAGACAGCGATAAATATAACGACGTGCGTTATTTTTCTCCATGCGTTCATATTACTTATCTGATTTTTTATTCGTTTTTACTTTGTGGTCACTAACTCAATCGCCTTAGCAGGACATATATGGACACATTTCCCGCATCCTACGCAGTTTTCCAGATATTCCACGGAAGCCAGCAGGCAGTGTCCGTTATCGATCATCTTCAACACATCGCGCCTACATCTATCAACGCAACTTCCACATCCTGTACAATCATATGAGGCTATCTCCAAAGAGAGTACCTCCTTCTTTTTATGCCAAAACATCTTTTCTTCTCTTTTAATTATTAAACTTCATTCTCGAGTCAGACATGTCCTTCTATTTAGGGAGACGATCGAGAAGAAAAGATATTTTATGAGAATACTTATTTTACAGACAAAGTATATTTCCTATCGATCCATTCGGCCAATGAAATACCGCCCAATTCTTCGATAGTCTCTTTCCTTTTATAAGGTTTTAGTTGATGAATACGTTTCCAAATATCATTAAGCCAGACCTCATATCGGTTAGGCAACATAAGTTCTGGACGGAATTCCGATATATCTAAGTCTAAATCATCACTATAAAGAAGATAGTTCTTTATTAAAGTCGCAGATTCTAACAACTCACCAACCACATGCGGTAAAGGAAAAGGCAGAAGTTCATCATTCAGTTTCAATTGTTGGCCCCCAGCGGAAAAAGTGTCCCGCATATGAAAATTAACAACAGACCGGCGCGTACATAACCATAAGGCAGCATTCTCATAATTCCCACTCACTACTTCCGGGAATAAAATAAATATCTCCGCTTTTAGTCTCTTATTCCTTTCCGGATCCGCATATTCTCCATTATCCACCCACAGGCTTATATTCATATCCGTATGCTCCTCCAAACTTTCCTCAGCGGAAGTGCCCAACCACCAAGGCATAGCTTTCTTTTTGGCTTTAATGGCTTTTTCCCTATAATATTTTCGAACGATCTCTATAGAATCCGAAGCATTCCTTAATTGATCATAAGCAACTCCCATCTTACTAAAAATAGTCTGCTCTTTCGTTAATTCCATATTAATCAAATAACGGGGAGAATGGGTAACAGCTATATCGGAGAGACAATCCTCATAAGGACGGCACTTAAACTCCGCCGTCTTACCTCCCAGTTTGCCGAAGAGCATATAGATATTTTCTACATTCTTATCACGTGTAGACTCCACGATGCTACTTCCCGTAGATGTCCAATGGTTCTCTTTTGTAGATTTTACCTCAACCCCATAATATTTCTCCGCGATAATATCTGGAAAATATTGGGCGGAAACCAAGCGTATCTCCTCCGCACGGAAAGGAGTTCTACCGCAAAGTTCTTTCATCACGTTCACTACTACATTTTCCAGTTCCTTACTCTTACAATCGCAATACGTACCCGGAATAGCAGCTGCTTTTTCATTCAAGTATGATTCCAGCATAAACATAAAATCCGCAAAAGCCTCATCCGCTTTTTGAAGATTTCTATTACGCACAGTAATAATATTCTCCTCTTCCATATTATCTCTTTTTAAAATACAACGGCCATAAAGTCTGTATGCGATTCGCTATATGATACGCTAATACCGGAGGAACCGCATTACCGATTACTTTATAAGCGCCTGAGGCACTTAACTCAAAACGTGTACTGTTCTTTTTATGGGAGACAAACGTATAATCCGGCGGAAACGTCTGTATCAAAGCACATTCTCGAGGAGTTAAGCGACGTTCTTGTAAACCGGCGTCTAATTCTTCCGTAATAACGCCCCCATGCTCCCGGGATAAACGACGGTATTCTATATTTCCATGATGCTCGGAACGAATCGTCGGGCCAATATTATCCAGCGCGATCTCCTTTTGACCTTGACAATGAGCTCCCATATATTTCGCCTGTGAATAATACCGCTGGGATGGATCTTCTGTCCTATCCGGTTCCTCCAATCCTACAAATACATCCCGACAAACCACCGGTGGCAATAGTTTCTTATCTTCCACGGTGCAAGCATGTGTCGGACTCGGATAAGGATCGTAAGCTTTGGGTATCTTCTCCTCTTGAAGCGCTCTTAAAGCCTTAACCTTTAACGCGGACTTACGTATCCCGATAAAAATCACACGCTCTCTAGACTCCGGAACCCCATAATTGCCCGCATGTAAAACTTGAGGATCTAAAACAATATATCCATCCCCAGCCGCATGGGCGAAGTCTCTCTGAATAATACTTTTCACGTCTCCCAGATTCACTAGTCCCTTCACGTTCTCCGCGATAAATATCTTGGGTCTCGTAATATCGATCACCTGCTTCATCCAATAGTAAAGTTTACCCCTCGTCTCTTCCGAGGCCTCATCGTCCTCACGCAATTTCCCGGTATGATCCTTATTCGACTCAAACCCTAAACGTTTACCGGAGACACTGAAATCCTGGCAAGGAAAACCTCCCGTGACGACATCTATATTTTTAGGGAAGACTTTTTTCCCCGCTCGATGCTCTTTCACCAAGTCTACGATACTCTTTGTATTATAAACGTTTTTATCATATCCGAATCGATCCATATATTGAAGCCAAGCGGTTTGTGCCTCTTTCAATATATCATTCGCAAAGACCGTTCGAAAACGATTCTTCTGTAAACGAACCCAGTGTTCATCGATAACCTCTTGAACCCACGTATTTTGAGGAGATATAGACTTACGATGACATATAAAATCCCCCTCGAATCCTAAATCCATGCCCCCACATCCGGAGAACAGGGACAAGACCCGTAAGCTATCCAACGATTCAATATCCTTTCCACCTCTTTTCATTTCCGATCCTTGCTATATACTATTTTTTATCAAAAGAATCGCAAATCTACAAAAATCACGGGAAAAGCACTAGAATTTATTAGTCTTTGCTCAAAACAATCTTATGCAGGAAATTGTCCTCATAATAATCTACCATATAGATTATCGAATTATCTTCTGTCGCACATCCAGTGTATAGGCCTCTTCCTTTGGGTAACGAATAACGAGCTACCGGATTCCCATCCCAATCAAATTGCTCCAGATACAAGGGATTCGTTTCATCCGTATCTTTCTTTGATTCCCGGTAAACGGCATAGACATACTTGTCACTCGCGAAACAACTGTAATAATAGAGAGGATTATCCGGCGAAGAGGTAGTTTGTAAGGTTTTATCTCCAAATCGGCACATCTTCACATGGTTACCATCAAAGTCAAAGAAAACGATCCGGTCATGAAAGGTAAACGCAAATGCTTCTCGTTTTCTTGAAAAGCTATGCGCCAAATTTCCGATATAGAAAAACCAACCTGCTCCTTCAGCGAACAGGAAAGGTACGGTTCCCTTCACTATAGTATCATTCAAGCTTACCAATCCTATTCCCATTCCATCATTTGAACCTAGACTAACCTGCATCTTGCCATCTCCCATATATAAAGGCTTATCAGGGACTATCTTATTTTCAGGGATTTCAGCCAATTGATCATACTCCTCTAGTTTAAGGGTAGTGGACAAGCTAAAGATCCGATTATTACGTATGTTCCAGACGTAGCAAAGCTTATCGGTCTCTTCCGTGGGTATCATGCGTATATCATTGAACTCATCCGGTCCCTCGCCAAAAGGGGCTAATTGAGCAACCGTTTTATAATCGGGCAAAGAGAGTACATGCAAAAGATAGGCTCCCTCCCGCCACTCAAGGTGTTTAACGATGAGGTAGTTGCCTTTAGCCAATATATTCACTTCCCGAAGCTCGATCTCCAAGTCAATCGGTATCCGCTCAATAGAACGGATCTCCCCTTTCGGGAAATCAGATTTCTCTAGCTGAATGATATTCGACTTCGGTATTTCCGGATACTCCACTCCACCAAGTTGAACTAAATTAACAACTTGAGAATTATTTGATTTCTCATGTCCACATCCTGCCAATAGCAGAATAATTACGGCAATAGCACTAAAAAAGGCAACAATACGCATATCCCTAACTATTATAATATTCTACTTTCAATCCTATTCCCCCGGTTCAAGGCCCGTGACTTACCAAATTATTCCAGAGTCAATACCTAAAGCTTTCATTTTTTTTGGCATTAGCCTTATATTGAATAGTTTGTCAAAGATAGTTCTTAATCACGAAAGAGACAATATCGCAAACAAAAAATGCAAAAAGGCCTCAATAATTATTCAAAATTTATACATCATATACAAGCAAAAGCCATGCATAGAATTATCTCTCTACACATGGCTCTTTTTCACGTACTCTTTTCTTATAGGCAGTTATTCATCTTTGTTTTGGTTCTAAATAAAACATTATGTGTTTCTATATTTTATTATTCCATCATTTCAAAACAAAAGGAACATATACAGAGAGCATCAAATCCGAAAGATGTCCACGACGGCCATTAGCCGGTCCGTTATTGAAATGCTTCAAGGTATTGAAACAGCCATATTGATAAGAAAGGCCGAACTCACAATGCTTGCTTAAACGATATCCCACCTTCGCCATCACGGACAGATCAAACACGGCTTGTGGTTGTACATAAAGCGTAGGAGCGATACCGGCACCCAAATGGAATTTCTTGGCAAAACGCCAATTCCAACTAGCGGCTACGGAGATAGGCATGACAAATTCATCAATCGTCTCAGTACCACCTTTGAATATATGTGAACCACCTTCCATACCTTCGTAAGAAAGATAACGAGAAGACTTGACAGTTTCCATTTTTTGGAATCCCATCGTCATATCCAAGTCATAGAAGAATTTCTGTTCCGGAAGGAATCGGAAGCGATAACCGATCATACTATTCAATTTATAATCGTTCCGATAATCCAAATTCGATTTATCCCCCCAAGTAGTCTCCTTCCAACCGTCCTGCAAAGGGAATCCAACACCAGCACCTACTAATAACCCATGCTCTACTTGAGCGAAAGCTGAAGTTGTTATTAACAATAATAAAAATAAAACTTTTTTCATCGTATTAAATATTTATCCTTCTCTCAGTAGTATTGACGAATAACCCTTAAATGGAATGTCATCGGCTTGAATTTCCAAAGTTCCATTAAGTATCCAAAGAGGTGAATAGGCATTTTTACCACAAATACCTAAATCAATTGTATTTTTACCATAAGCTGCATATTTTAGTTTAAGTGGTTGATCATTACAACTCAAAAATTGCCCATTGTTAGGATTTGTAACACCAAAACCTACACCAGATCCTTTCACTCTATAATCTAAATACACATCTGCATGGTGTTTTTTCCACATCACCTTTTTTTTCTGACTAAGTATTTCACAACTTACTACCCGATATTCTTGATTAGATATCATCCGAGAACCTGTAAATTTAGGAATTGCTCTTGCTTTTACATAATCACCACCAGGTATTTGATATTTAATTTCAGCACAATTCATATCAGATTCAGTTGTGGCTCCATTACTACCATACAATGATATTCCTAATCCAAAATATTCCTCTAAAGATTCATATACAGCAGTATATACAACACTATCTCCAATTAAAAACAATCCTTGCCTATTTACAAAAGGACTATACGTGGAACCTTTTAATTTATAATGCGCAATAAAATCTGTAGAATCATAAGGTTCAAACATGAAAACATCATCATATTTTTGTTTGAATTCTTTAATTTGATGAGCAGGCCAAGGTTGGCTAAGATCTTTCTCATAATTGTCTACAATAAGCTCCTGTTCTTGATCTGCTTCTTGCATAAGTTGCCATTGACTTACGAAACCAGCTCCCGAGAAAATATTATTTATCTCTTCTTCTGACATATCATTCATCTCCCAAAGCATCGCATTAAATACGGAATCATTCTTGAACTGAATACATTTATCTCCCGCATAATCTACAATTTGGAAATCTGCTTCACCAACAAAAGCCTTCGTTTGTAATCCTGTCGTTTCAGCAACCTTAATCAACTCCGCATCATTACTACATGACATCATTAATAAAGTACATGCAGATGCTAAAAGCACTGTCTTTTTGTCCATACATCTAAAATTTAAATTATTTATAAATTAAAAAGACCTTCTGCGTAGTTTTCTGAATCTGATATATAAAGTCCATAAGATCCAGAAGTACATTCATCTAATGAGATAATACTAGAAGAAACATCTTGTGTATCCACTATCTCCTCATAAACGATATTTCCATTCGCATCCGCAACAGATACTCGTACCTCTCCTACATATTCCAAAAACTCCAAGGATAAAACTTTTGAGGTTTCATCTATGTCTGCTTTTATAGGTACATCCAAATTTACAGATCGCTGTTTTTTCTTAAGATGACCATGTAAAGGCACATGACCTGCAAAAGATGGAATACAAATTGAAAAAATAAACAACACTGCTAGTAGCCATTTTACATTTTTCATAATCTCTCTTTTTTGTTATGTTTCGGTTGCAAATCTAGAGATTATATATGATCTAAAGGGGTTAAATTATGTAATCCACATAGACAAAGAAAAAAACGTAAACACTTGACAATCAAATACTATAAAAACAAATACATAGACAAACAATCGTAGAGCCCCTTAAATGAAGGTTTATTACATACTAAATATTAACAAGAGATTCATACAATCCTTGTTTACCTTCCCAATTTAATTTCTTTCGTACTCGCAAACGTGTACGATCGACGGAAGTAGGAATAATATTTAAAAGGATAGATATAGCTGTTGAATCAAGTTTAAATAATGTAAGGAAACAAAGATGCATCTCCGATGGTGACAAGCCTGCATCCTTCAGTACCTTTATAACACTAGGGTAAACTTCCATCATCAAAACTTCAATATCAATCCACATTTTTTCGGAAACGGGTGCTTCAGAATGATTAGGCTGCACAGTTTGAGATATTTTCTTTATTTTTTTAGCTAAATTACTATTGAGAATTTTAGATTCTCTTAATTCGAATAATCGAGATCTCAAGCTATCTACCTCTTTCTTTACATTTTCATATTCCACTTGCATTTTCACCGAAGAATGCTGAGTATTTTGCAATTGGATTAGTTCATCACTCTTTCTCCGAAGTTCTGCATATAATTGATATATGCTTTGATTCAAAGTATTAATTTTTTCTTGTTGTTTTAAAAGTGAACGATTCTTTCTTCTTATCGTAGCTAAATAGACAATAATGAGTAAAGCACATAAAAATAACAATATCAATATAAAAGTATAATTCCTTTGCCCCTTTAATAGTAATCTTATATTTTCATTATGCAATTTCAAATGTTCATATTTTTGTTCTGTATCATATATATCGACAGATTTACTTATATTCATAAGGGAATCCTCTGCTGCTACATATTCTTCATAAAAAGACAAAGCTCTTTTATAATCATCTCTTTCTTTATTTATTTTATAATAATGATAAGCAATAGTAGCCGGTACAAAATCATTATCTATGGATACACTATTAGCCTTTTGAAGATAATTTTCCGCTTGTTCTAAATTTCCACGCTTTTGCTCAAGATCTGATAAGGTCAAATAATCCGAAGCAGTATCACTCGAATCCTCTTTTATGCTCTTCAATAAATATTTTTCAGCTAAATCATATTTTTCCAAAACATTAAATATATTACCTAGACCATTGTATACATAATTTCTAACCTCATCTACTCTCAAGGAATCTATTATCACTTCTGCTCGCTTCAATATAGTTAAAGCTAAATAATTAGAATCAACATCCATATAACTCCTTCCCTCATTCACAAACGAACGCACATAGCTTTTCATATTACCGGCCAATCGAAAATACCGTCCGCTCTCCTTATATTTTTTTGCAGCTAACACATAACGATCATCCAGTTCATACAAATCCCCCATATAACTACAAATATACCCGGCACGATTATAGTTCTTAATCGCCAACGCAACCTCCAGCGCATCGGAGTAAGCCCTCATTGCCTTCTCGTACTCCTTATCCTCCACATACGAACGCCCCAGATAAAGGCCGATCTCAGCCTCCTCTTCCCGCATCTTTTTCTTTTGATAGTATTTCAAGGCGATCTCAAGCTGGTTCGTATAAGGCATCTCGTCCTCTATTTTATCGGCGGCACGTGCGTATAACATACACCAACGGGCTATCAGACGGGGACTCATCTCTTCCGGGAGCGGAATGGAATCCAATGTAGTGATTACGCTATCCGGATAGGCATCAAACAGGCGTTCCGCCTGATTGATCAAACGGATTTCCTCAGATTCATTTTGGCATCCTACCACAAGGAAAGTCAAGGAAGTTAATAGTATATATATAAATGACTTCATCCTTTATTATAAATAAGCAAAATTAAATATTTTTAATTCATAAACAAACGATAGAACAACAAAATAACAAATACAAGAAGAAAAAACACACAATAAGTCCATGCAAAGGTATCAAGTTATATATACATGAATATCAGTGATATAAAAACATCATCATGTTTTCCGGAAAACACGTACATGTTTTTCCAAAAAGTCGTACGTGTTTTTCATAAATCACGTACGTGTTTTTCCCGGAAATCTTATAAGGAAAATAAGAACACATAAAAAATAGACAATAAGCCGGATCAGCAATAATTCATTGTACAACTTACAAATGCAACCAATCATAAATATCCAACTAGCTTATTGCTTATCTCAATTATTTTACAAACCTTTGCGACCATAATATTAAACTAAAATCTTTACTATGGAATTACAAACGATACAAAACAAGATTTATGAGATCAGAGGGCAAAAAGTCATGCTGGATTTTGATCTGGCGGAAATGTATGGAACGGAAACCGCCCAACTGAAACGTGCGGTCAGACGTAATATAGAACGCTTTGAAGGAGATGATTTCATGTTTGAGTTAACCAAGGAGGAACTTTCAAGATGCCAATTTGGTATCTTGAACAAAGGAAGAGGTAGTAATTTCAAATATAAGCCTTTTGCTT
The DNA here is from genome assembly GCF_003635405.1 of Parabacteroides sp. AF39-10AC. Classification (NCBI taxonomy): domain Bacteria; kingdom Pseudomonadati; phylum Bacteroidota; class Bacteroidia; order Bacteroidales; family Tannerellaceae; genus Parabacteroides; species Parabacteroides sp. AF39-10AC. The sequence continues at coordinate 67,337 of NZ_QTLP01000016.1, forward strand.
TCACGGAATTAGGGGTGGCTATGCTTAGTAGTGTGCTAAATTCTAAAACTGCCATAAAAATCAACAGAAACATTATGAGAGTCTTTGTCGCTATTCGGAATTATACCTTACAAGCTACCACTAGTTCCATCGAAATTAAAGAGCTACAAGAACGTATCAAATCTCTTGAAATGGCTAATGAAGAAACGCTTTGCGCTATCAATGATCTCAGTGAAGATACCCAAAAGTCTTTGGATGATATTTACATAGCTCTTTCCGAACTGGCTACAAAGAAAAAGAACAATGCTAAAAGACCTAAAATTGGTTATATCAAATAAAGTAAACTAATAAGTTCTTATACTATGGAATTACAAGCGATACAAAACAAGATTTATGAGATCAGAGGGCAAAAAGTCATGCTGGATTTTGATCTGGCGGAAATGTATGGAACGGAAACCGCCCAATTGAAACGTGCGGTCAGACGAAACATAGAACGCTTTCCTAATGATTTTATGTTCACATTAACAATTCAAGAATTTAACAACTTGAAAAACAATATGGTATGCCAAATTGGCATCTCAAAGAAAGGAGGTAACCAATATGCTCCATTCGCTTTCACGGAGCAAGGTATAGCAATGCTTTCTTCTGTACTCAGATCCGATACAGCCATTAAAGTCAATATCTCTATCATGCGTGCTTTCGTCGGCATACGACAAATAATAAGTTCTTCCTCCCCTTTGCTTGAACTCCAACAAGAAGTAAAGGAACTCAAAGCGTATATCGAAGAAGCATTTGCCGATTACAACGACATCAACGAAGATACCCGTACGCAACTTGAGCTAATCAATCTGTCACTCGCTGAGTTACAAGCGAAAAGAACCGAGAATCAATCTCGCCCCCGGATTGGTTACGTGAAATAAACAGTTCATGTAAATAACTCATATAAAATAAATAAATTCACTAACTTTGTGGCCTTAAATAGAAAACGATACAAAAACGATAAACGATCATGGAGTACAATTTCAGAGAGATTGAGAAGAAGTGGCACGACTACTGGATTGCCGAAAAGGTTTATAAAGTCGAAAAGGACACGAATAAGCCTAAATACTATGTATTGGACATGTTCCCCTATCCTTCCGGTGCGGGATTGCACGTTGGCCACCCGCTCGGTTATATAGCTTCTGATATTTATTCGCGTTTCAAACGTTTGCAAGGTTTTAACGTATTGCACCCGATGGGTTACGACGCTTACGGACTACCCGCCGAGCAATACGCCATCCAAACCGGACAACATCCGGAGATCACGACAAAGAATAATATAGCCCGTTATCGGGAGCAATTGGAAAAGATCGGTTTCTGCTACGATTGGAGCCGTGAGATCCGTACCTGCGATCCCGAATATTACAAATGGACGCAATGGGCCTTCATCCGGATGTTCAACAGCTACTACTGCAACGACGAGAAGCAAGCCCGCCCGATCAGCGAGTTGATACAGGCTTTCGAGACCAGTGGTACGGAAGGTCTGAACGTAGCTTGCGGAGAGGAACTTAGTTTCACCGCCGATGAATGGAAAGCCAAGAGCGATAAAGAAAAACAAGAGATATTACTCAACTACCGGATCGCTTATCGTGGCGAGACCATGGTAAACTGGTGCGCCGCCTTGGGTACCGTATTAGCGAACGATGAGGTCGTGAACGGTGTTTCCGAGCGTGGAGGCTATCCGGTGGAACAAAAGATCATGCGCCAATGGTGCTTACGTGTATCCGCTTACGCACAACGCCTGTTGGACGGATTGGATACGATCGACTGGACGGATTCCTTGAAAGAGACCCAAAAGAACTGGATCGGACGCAGCGAAGGTGCCGAGGTTCGCTTCAAGGTAAAAGACAGCGACAGGGAATTCACGATCTTTACGACCCGTGCCGATACGATGTTTGGTGTTACCTTCATGGTATTAGCTCCGGAAAGCGAATTGGTTCAACAATTAACTACGGCAGACCAAAAAGCGGAAGTAGACGCTTACCTAGATCGCACCAAGAAACGTACCGAGCGCGAGCGCATCGCCGACCGTCAGGTAACCGGTGTATTCAGTGGTTCCTACGCTATTAACCCGTTTACGGGCGAGGCGGTTCCCATCTGGATCAGCGACTATGTATTGGCCGGCTACGGTACGGGAGCGATCATGGCGGTTCCGGCGCACGATAGCCGCGACTACGCTTTCGCGAAGCATTTCGGACTGGAAATCCGCCCCTTGGTGGAAGGTTGCGACGTAAGCGAGGAAAGTTTCGATGCCAAGGAAGGTATCGTATGCAATTCTCCGAGAGCCGGCGTTACTCCTTATTGCGATCTTTCCTTGAACGGACTGACGATCAAGGAAGCGATAGCCGCTACCAAGAAATACGTAAAAGATCACGATCTGGGACGTGTGAAGATAAACTACCGCTTGCGCGACGCTATTTTCAGCCGCCAGCGTTATTGGGGCGAACCGTTCCCGGTATATTACGACGCCGATGGCATGCCTCAGATGTTGCCGGAAGAATGTCTGCCCTTGTTGCTGCCGGAAGTAGATAAATTCTTGCCTACCGAGACGGGCGAGCCTCCATTAGGACACGCCGTTAAATGGGCTTGGGACACGGTAAACCAAAAAGTCACCGAGGTATCGAAGATCGATAACCAGACGATCTTCCCGCTGGAGCTTTGTACGATGCCGGGCTTCGCCGGTTCTTCCGCTTATTATTTGCGCTATATGGATCCGCGTAATGATAAAGCCTTGGTAGCTAAAGACGTGGATGAATATTGGAGAAACGTGGATTTATATATCGGTGGTACGGAACACGCTACTGGCCACTTGATTTACAGCCGTTTCTGGAATAAGTTCTTATTCGACTTGGGTATCGTTTGCGAGGAAGAGCCGTTCAAGAAATTGATCAACCAAGGTATGATCCAAGGACGGTCGAACTTCGTGTACCGCATCAACGGAACCAATAAATTCGTTTCCTTGAACTTGAAAGACCAATACGAGGTCACCCCTATCCACGTAGACGTAAATATCGTATCTAACGATCTGTTGGATATAGAGGCTTTCAAGAACTGGCGTCCGGAATACAACGACGCAGAGTTCGTATTGGAAGATGGTAAATATATCTGCGGATGGGCGGTCGAGAAGATGTCCAAATCCATGTTCAACGTAGTGAACCCGGATATGATCGTTGAGAAATATGGTGCCGATACCCTACGTTTGTACGAGATGTTCCTAGGCCCGCTGGAGCAATCCAAGCCTTGGGATACGAACGGTATCGACGGCGTACACCGTTTCTTAAAGAAGCTTTGGGGCTTGTTCTTCGGCAATACGGATACCCTGCAAGTTACCGATGCCGAGCCTACGGCCGACGAATTGAAATCCTTGCATAAGCTGATCAAGAAAGTAACGTTCGACATCGAGCATTTCTCATACAACACGTCCATTAGCGCCTTCATGATTTGCGTGAACGAGTTAACGAGCTTAAAATGCAGCAAGCGCGCCATCTTGGAGCCGCTGATCACCTTATTGGCTCCGTTCGCTCCCCACATCACGGAAGAGCTATGGCATCAATTAGGACATGATACGACCATCTGCGATGCCCAGTGGCCGGAACATAACGAAGAGTATCTGGTAGAAAAATCAGTTACCTACGTCATCTCATTCAATGGTAAAGCCCGTTTCAACCTCGAACTTCCGGCAGATATCTCCCGTGAAGACGCTGAGAAGGCGGCCTTGAGCCATGAGAACTCAGCGAAGTGGATGGAAGGCAAGACCGTTAAGAAGGTAATTGTCGTTCCCGGCAAAATCGTTAATATCGTAGTGGGATGAACTTAAAACTCACAAAAATCTATTTTTCCGTACAGGATTATCTAATGATCCTGTTCGGAACTCTATTATACGGATTCGGATTCAACGCCTTTATCCTTTCCAACGAAATCGTGACAGGTGGGGTAAGTGGTATCTGTGCGTTGATCTTCTTTGCCTCCAATGGATTGATCCCGGTATCCGTATCTTATTTTGTCATCAACGTAGCCTTGTTGGTGGTAGCCTTAAAGATCCTTGGTCTAAAATTCTTGATAAAAACTATTTTCGGAGTTTTCTCACTCTCGGCTTCTCTCTCTCTCTTCGAGTGGCTGCTGAAAGGACAACCTATACTGCACGACCAGCCGTTTATGGCTATCATAATCGGAGCGTTTATGTGTGGTGCCGGACTAGGATTGGTATTCTCGGCGAACGGTAGTACCGGAGGTACGGATATTATCGGTGCGGTAATCAATAAATATAAGAATATATCGATCGGACGTATCCTTCTGTTTTGCGATTTCTTCATCATCAGTTCCTCTTTCTTCCTGTTCCATAACGTGGACAAGATCGTTTTCGGTTTCGTGGAGATGGTCATAAGCAATTACGTTCTCGACATGGTATTGAACGGTAACCGCCAATCCGTACAATTCCTCATCTTCTCCCAGAAGTACGACGAGATAGCGGATCGCATCATCCATGACTTAGGCCGTGGCTGTACGATACTGGACGGCGAGGGCGGTTATTCCCGCAAACCCGTCAAGGTAGTCGTACTACTCGCCAAGAAATCCGAATCCGTCTCCATCTTCCGGATCGTGAAACGGATAGACCACCAAGCGTTCATCTCCCAAAGCATTGTCCGAGGGGTATATGGTGAGGGGTTCGATCAGATAAAGACTTAAAAAAGAATATACAAACAATTTAAAGCATTTCCATACGTTATATATCTACCGTATAGAAATGCTTTCTTATTTAATAGATTACGAAATATGAAACTTGTATTCGCGACAAATAATCAACACAAACTGGACGAGGTCCGCAAGATAACCGCCGGATACGCGGAAATCATAAGTTTATCCGATATAGATTGCCATGACGATATCCCCGAGACGGCAGATACCTTAGAGGGAAATGCTTTGCTAAAAGCCCGCTATATCAAGGAGAAATTCGGATATGATTGTTTCGCTGACGACACGGGATTAGAAGTCGAGGTATTGAATAATGCTCCGGGAGTCTATTCGGCTCGTTACGCAGGAACAGGGCACGACTCGGAAGCTAATATGAACAAGCTGTTGTCCGAAATGAATCATAAAGAAAACAGAAAAGCACGTTTCCGCACGGTCATAGCTCTAGTCCTTGACGGAAAAGAATATACCTTCGACGGTATCGTGAATGGCTCTATCACTACCGAAAAACGCGGAAATAGCGGATTTGGATACGATCCTATATTCATGCCTGATACCTATACACAAACTTTCGCCGAGATGGGTAACGATACAAAAAACCAGATCAGCCATCGTGCGAAAGCCGTCATGAAGTTAACATCATTTTTATCTGATTACAATTGTTAATATGAGACATATACTTACTATCATTCTATTTTCATTCTTTTCATTCACTGTATTAGCCGCGAATTTTAATACAACCGGATGGAAAACGTATCTTTCTTACAATAACACAAACAGCGTAGAGGAATCGAACGACCAAGTATTTGTGGTAACGGAAGGATCTCTTTATACGTATGGAAAAGAAGATAATAGTATTAAGCAATATTATAAAGGAAACGGATTAAATGATAATACGATTTCTTTGATCCGCTATAATAAACAAACAAAATCACTCCTTATTATCTATGATAATTCAAATATAGATATACTTGAGGGAGGAGTGGCGACAAATCTACCTTATCTGTCGACCAGTACGTCCATAAGAGACAAACAAATCAATTCAGTATTGGTACATGATGAATATGCCTATTTATCGACAGCATTCGGTATCGTCGTGGTCAATATGGCCAAAAAGGAAATAAAGGATACCTACAAGCTTTCCTTAAATATAACATCGTGTGCCATACAGAATGGCAATATATATGCCTCTACAACCAATAAGGCAGAAGTATCTTCGGGGATTATATACGCCTCATTAAAAGAGAACCTACTGGATAAGGCAAACTGGAAGCCCTATGGATTATCAAACCTTTCCGATAGTCATACGATCTCAGCTATCGCTTCATTCAAGAATACTTTGTTCTACTTGGTCAGTCAGCAAGGTATCTTCTATGAAAACAATGGAGAGCTTTCCCGAATAATAAATAGCTCAACCCTAAAATACATGAAAGTAATAGGCGAAAAATTAGCATGTATAGATAACTCAAGGGTTTTCATCGTATCCGATACGCAAAAGTTTGACCAAATAAACTTAAGTATCAATGATATCAGTACCTATCAAACAGACAAATATTGGATAGCGGAAGGAAGCAAAGGGCTACGTTCTATCCAACGGAAAGGATCAAATAGTTTTGAGGCTCTTAATGAACCTATCATTTTAGACGGACCTTACAGCAATAGCGCATTCGATATTGTTTGTAAAAATGATAAAGTATATATGATCATAGGAGGTAAAGACCTCCTAAATGGTAAACGCTTCGACAAAGGAGGTTATATTCTTACATACGATTATGATAAATGGTCTTTTATCGATCCTAAAGAAGCCCAAAAGAAACTCAATTTACCAAGAAATCCACGAGACTATACAAGTATAGCCGTAACGACCGATGATTCTAATGATGAGATCGTATACGCCTCTTCCATGGGTGATGGCGTTATCCAATATAAGAATGGAACTCCCGTCCAGTCATACAATGAAAAGAATGCCTTTAAAGAAACCGCAGGAGGCTATGGGTCCGGTTATTGTTATATAGATGGACTGGCCTTTGATAAAAATGGAAATTTGTGGATGACAAGCTCAGAGGTTAACCATGCGGTACTTGTTCTTGACAAAGCAGGAGCATGGCATCGTTTGGATATCGAGCAACTTAGAGGAGTTTATACAATAAACGATATACTTATAACCTCCACGAACGACAAATGGATTTATGTGCCTCGTAACACCCCTAAACTTGTAATGATACCGAATAGCGAGTCTTTAGACGAAGTTTCCTCGTATGAGTTTACTACACTTATTGATACCGACGGAAAAGAATTGACTCCTAGTAATTATACATGCGTAGCCGAGGATAAGGATGGATATATCTGGGTTGGTACGAATCGGGGGGCCGTATATTTCACTAAACCTAGGATCTCTTCCGCTGAGGATAAAGCCGCTACACGTTGTACAAGGGTAAAATATACCAATGAGGAAACTGGCAATCTCGCTTATTTCTTAGATAACGTTGTCGTCACGACCCTAAAAGTAGACGCAGGTAATCGAAAATGGATTGGAACCAAAGGAAATGGCGTTTATGTTCTAGATAATGATAATGAGACAATCGTTTATCAATTTAATACGACCAATAGCCCGCTCCTTTCCGATAACATATACGATATAGAGATAAACGATAAGACCGGTGAGGTTTTTATCGGTACCGATAAAGGACTAAATTCCTATCAAGGAGAAGCTTCGGAAGGTAAATCTGATTACTCGGAGATCTATGCATATCCTAATCCGGTACGTCCCGAACATATGGATAAAGTAACGATTGTAGGATTAATGGATAATTCGAATGTAAAAATCACGGATTTAAACGGAAATATTATTTATCAAACTAAATCCTTGGGGGGACAAGCTATCTGGAATTGCCGGAGCGCAAACGGATCACGTGTAGCGACAGGCGTATATCTTGTACTAGCTTCCACAGAGGAAGCCTCAGAGAGCGTCGTAACAAAAATCATTGTAGTCAAATAGAACAATGAATCAATCAGAGAAAGTTTTACTCAACTCCAGATTAATAAATCAAGTAAAAGAAGCGAATAATTTTGATTTTATTCGCTTCTTTCTTGCGTATTCTGTCATGTTCAACCATTTCAGCACACTGACAGAGACAGATCCTTTTTGGTTTGTTAGCGGAGGATTTCGAGTGAAAGGTTTCTTTATTATTAGTGGATTTCTTGTTATGTTTAGCTTCTTACGTACGCCTAATACCCGGATTTTTTTCCGTAAACGTATTCAACGTATTATGCCCGCCTACAGCTTGACTATTTTATTATGTGCCTTAATCGGATTATTCCTTACCTCTTTATCCTGCAGGGAATACCTCACCTCTTCTAGCTTATACACCTATCTTATCTGTAATTTACTTACATTTAACTTTTTATCGCCGGATTTACCCGGCGTATTCGATACCAATCCTTTACAAGCGATGAATGGGTCTTTATGGACTATCAAGGTTGAATTCATGCTATATATCACCATACCCATTATCTATTGGTTACTGAAAAGATACAATAAATTGGTATGCCTACTTCTTATTTATATCTTATCTTTCATCTACTCGACAACGTGTAATTATTTAGATGATATGACACACAACCCTATTTATGAATTCATGAAAAGACAATTCCCCGGACAAATGATGTACTTTTGTTCCGGTATTATCATACTTGCCTATTTCCCTGTTTTTCGAAAATATATGAGATATTTGTTCCCTGTCAGCCTATTTCTTTTATTGGGTAGAGAGTATATGTTGCTGAGTATTTTCGAGCCTATCGCTCTAGCCTCTATCATTATCACGGTAGCTTACGGATTCAAGTGGTTACATGTATTCAACCGGATGGGAAATTTCTCGTATGGTATTTTCTTGATTCATTTCCCGATCATCCAAATATTCATTCATTACGGACTTGATCGGTATAGCTTGATATTGACATTGGCTCTTACCACTATCCTTAGCACCGGATTGGGTATGTTATCCTGGAAATACATAGAGAAACCCTGTTTATATCATCCTAAAAAGAAAGCCTAGAAGAACGCAATGACCGGATGATCTGATCTGTTATCTTCTCCGCTCCTTTCCGGTTCGGATGGATAGCGTCATAAAAATCCGACGTATCCAATAGATCCATACAGTCGACGATAAGGATAGAATCAAACATTTGAGTAAACATTCGCAAAGCTCGTTGTTTCTCCGCTACTGTAAAAGCTGTTATATCCGGGTTATACGGCATGACAACCAGACAATAAATAATACCCCTATCCCTAAAATAAACGGAAGAACGCTCTATTAACCTTTTCCATTCAGGAGTGATTTGATATGCCTCGAATTTATTTTCTTCATTCTGTTCTTCTACTTTCCGTTTATAGACAGATTCATTTCTATCAGACATCGTAGAGTTTGGATAACGTAAATCAGAGGTTATAATTCCGGGGATAACATCATCATCCAACTTATTACGCAGATAAGTAGTCAAGCCGGAGAATAAACAATTTCGAGCCACATAATTATAGTATAAATTCGGTTCACTTAGAGGTTTCTCTAAAGCAGGAAGTAATTCACGGGTAAAACCATCCATTTTATATCCATACATATGTAGAGCTACCCGGTTGGGATCATCCAATTCGATCGGGCCACGTAATTGATCTAAATCCACACACTGTACAACTACTTGAACAGAAGATGGTAAATAGGAATAATACAAGGCACTCTCACTCAATCTCTGACCGGTAGAGGTAAGATTATATACACAGGGATTTCCTCGCAACTCTGCTTCTAACTTGTATCCGTTCACACCACTCATACCGCGGCTATTACCTAAAATGACAAGATCCGGACGCTCTTCCGGATTATTTAACGTACTCCATATAAGTCGTGTTCGTACGTAGTCGTTAGGCAATAATCGATAGAGATAGGGAGTGATCTGATTGAACAAAAACAACAAGATCCCCAGAAACAACAGGAATCTTATCATACTCTTTATTTGTTTATGCGTTGGTTTCATACTTGCTAGAATTGAAAATAAATAAAGCTAGAAGCGTTATTTCCGAAGAAATATATACAAAATAAGAGGATCGCATATAAAGTATATCGTATATATATACTTCGTATTTTCTTAATATCAAATCCAAACGGTCGTTCCCGGTTCATCCATTCGACCACCAGCATACAAGCAATAAAAATAAGCGATAATAAAGCAGAAACATTATTGGCCCCACTTACCTTAGGCACACGGAATAAAGAAGAGGAGAACAGATCATATATATAATCGAATGCCATTGATATATTCTCAGCCCTAAATAGAATCCATCCGATCACCACGAAGCCAAATGTAACCAACATAGACACAACGTTTGATGGTATCAACCTTATCTTTACATATTTCTTTAGTATCAACAATGCTATACATAGCAAACCATGGTAAACACCCCAAGCCACAAATGTCCAGTTCGCTCCATGCCAAAGACCGCTCAAGAAAAATATGATCAAGATATTCCGAATATGTCTAAAGAAACCATTATGGCTACCTCCCAAGGGAATATATACATAATCTACGAACCAAGTATTCAACGAGATATGCCAACGTCTCCAAAATTCGGCTATATCTAAAGAAAAATAGGGATACCGGAAATTTTGCCTCAACTGTATCCCAAACAACTTGGCTGTACCTATAGCGATATCTGAATATCCGGAAAAATCTCCATAAATCTGGAATGAGAACAAAACGGCTCCCAATAGCAAAGTACTAGCCGGGTAATTTCCATAGTTCCCGAATATGTCATCTACGACCAAGGCACAATTATCGGCTATCAGGATTTTTTTGAAAAACCCCCACATCATTTGTCGTATCCCATCTACAGCGTCGTTATACTCGAAGCTGCGAGGTCTCTCAAATTGTATCAACAGGTTAGTAGCCCGTTCGATAGGACCGGCCACCAACTGAGGGAAAAAACTAACAAATGCGAAAAAGGAAACGATATCTCTTGTTACCGGTAATTTACCTCTATACACGTCAATCGTATAACTTAAGGCTTGGAATGTATAAAAACTAATCCCGACCGGTAATAAGAGAGAAAGCGTAGAGATGTGCAATGAAATCCCTATATAAGAGAAAGCATCTATCAAACTATCCACAAAAAAGTCGTAATACTTGAAGAAAGAGAGTATCAGTAAGTTAAATATGACATTCGCAGCCACGATACCTTTATCGAACCAGCGAGGTATCTTCCCGGCCCTCGCACGTACTTCCTCTATTCCTATCCCACTCAGCCAACTACAGAAAGAGGTAAGGGCTATCAATGCCAAGAACCGGTAATCCCACCACCCGTAAAAAAGATAACTAACTACGACTACAAATAAATTCTGTAGTCGTAGTCGCTTTCCGAAGACAAGCCAATACAATAAAAATACGATTGGCAAATAAATCAAATATTCAATCGAATTAAATAGCATAATAACCGCGAAGATATATACTAATGCTTTATACCCTCGAACATCTCCGAGCGATCTTCTTTCGCTTGGGTGGATTTGGCCTTGAAACTATTAAATGTCCAACTCAACGTCAACGTGATTTGTGGATATTTGGGTTTGATACGTGTCAGGGAGCGTAAATCCGCTGTTTGGATATCGCTGATATATTTGGCAGAACGGAAAATATCCCGGAAAGCTAAGGTAGCGGTTAGTTTTCGGTTACATAGTTGCTGGCGAACGGCTACGTTCGCATACCAATAAGCGTCCGTACGGCCCTGCGTCGTTACGGAAGGGCCTACAAAACTACCATCCAATTGGATACGGGTGTATTTCCCCAGATTAAACAGGTTATTCCATAGGATATCGTAATTGGTGCTTGAGGTCGTATTTCCACCGGCGGCCTGTTCGTTCTTCACCTTATAGTGATAAACGTTTCCGTTGACCGTGGTATTCCACCAACGTACCGGATGCAGGCTGACGCTTAGCTCGATACCTGTTGAATAATCATGTCCTACGTTTGACATCGAGTCTAAGGTTACACCGGCTGAATAAGGTACGCGCAACCGCTCGATCTTATCTTTCCGATACCGATGAAAGGCGGTAGCGGATACCGTATTTTCCCCGAAATTCTTCCGGTAGTTCAATTCAAAGGAGTTGATGTACTCCGGACGTATATCCGGATTACCGATCTCGGCCGTATAAAAGTCGCGATACGTAATATAAGGCTCCATATAGAAAAGCTGCGGACGTGTGGTACGACGGGAATAGGAAGCCAACAAGCGATGCTCATTCGGGAACGTATAGCCCAAATGCACCGATGGGAAAAACTCAAAACGATTCTTCGTACGATCCGCTCCCTCCACGGAACTTCGCAAGACCGTATGCGTATGCTCTCCCCGAACGCCGGCTTGCGCCTCTAAATTCTTCCACGTATGGGAAAGAATCGTATAGATAGAATTCACCCCTTCTTGAAAATAAAACGTGTTGTAGATATCGTCACGCCAAAAGAACGTTTGTCCCTTGGGGTCCCACCATTCCATATTGTAATCGCCGTCTTCCAGATAAGAATAATATTGGTAACCCGCCTCTAGCTTACCTCCTTTCCCGAAAGGCAAGGCGTAATCCAGATTGATACGCATCGTTTCCCGATGCTCGGCCTCATAAGCACGGTGCCCCTGTTGGCGTTGCCCTTCCAAAGACATCAAGTCATTAAAGAAATATTCCAACGCATGACCGCCATATTTGTAATAGGCGCTACCGGAAAGCTCGTGCCCCTTATCGTTGAACTTATGCTGTACCGCCAGACTTCCCAAACCTATATTCTCATCATTATCATAATCATCTATGCTTCGATAATCTTCCGTCACCGGAGAGCCGCCCGCTACCGAACGGGTTTCCTTATAGTTCATCTCTCCCTTACGCTTATTTCCGCCATAGCCGCCCTCCAGATCCAACGCGATGGTTGTCTTGGGAAGATTCAGGCTCCAACCGCCTTTCAGCGTATAATGGTAACTGTCTCCCGTACGAGGCCCGACGGAATGCGAAGTCGTTGTTTGATCGCCAACCACCGTCTTCTTCTCTTGATCGAAATCACTCTTACGCATACGATCCGTCCACTGTCCGCCGATGTACCAACGGGAACGCTGATGTTGCTGTGCCAACAAGAAATCGACATGGCGGGAAAGCCACGTACTTCCCGAGAGATTCACCATCCCGCTCAATCCTCGCTGGGAATGCTTCTTCGTGATAATATTGATAATGCCCACGTCGCCTTCCGTATCATGCTTGGCGGAGGGCGTCGTGATAATCTCTATATTCTCTATATGCCCGGCCGGGACTTGCTCCAAAGCCTGTGTACCCGAGAAGACACTCGGCTTACCATCTATGTAAACCAAAAAGCCGCTGCTTCCACGAAAAGTAACATCGCCTTCCGCGTCTACCCGTATGGAAGGCGTATTCTCTAATATATCCACGGCGGAACCGCCTCCTCCCATCATATTGGAGGAAGCCTCGACCACTTTCTTATCCAACTTATAAACCAATTGGCGTTTCTCAGCCACTACCTCCACTTCGGCGATACCTACCTCCAAGGGACTCATCATCAACTTACCTAAATCCACCGGAGACGAGGCATCCAAGATGATATCATTCTTTGTAAACACATCATATCCCATCAGACGGACCATGACCACATAATTACCCGGAGCCACCTTAGTAAACGAGAAACGTCCTTGATCGTCCGGAAAAGTCTGTTGCAAAGGTTTTTCACTTCCCATCGCAAACAGAAAGATATCCGCATAATTAATCACTTGATTCGTAGAGGCATCTATTAACTGCCCCTTAATACGGGCATTCGGAGAAGTAGCCCACGAGAGCGCACAAATCACCCATAATAAGGCCAACATTAGTCCTATCTTTTTCATGATATTGAGAATTACAATTAGATTTCTACGCAAAAGTAACTAAATTCAGAATGTTACGGTAATTAATAGCGATCATTCTTGATATATTCTTTCCCGGGATCGTCCGAGTTCGAGTAGCGAAGCAAATGGTTTCTTCCTAGGGAAACAAAAGTTTCTTCAGTACAAAACTTTAGTTTTCTTCTATGAAAACAAATGTTTCCTATGTGTAAAACTTTTGTTTTATACCACAAAAAACCACAAATACTTATATATTAATATTTTATCTATATAAAGAAAGGAAGAAAAACGGACTGATTATATACGTAGAGTGTAGAAAATTCCTTTGACGGCATGGCAAAGACACTTACTAAAAGCGGGAAATGATGGTAGATAAAGACTTACTATTGTAGATGTTTTCCTATCTACAACAATAGGATAAATATTTTAAATTCAAATGATTATAAGGATAGTTGTAGATATTGTACATAATTTTGATTATTTACATATAATAGACCGGGCTTAGCTTTTATATCACTCAAGTCCGGCCTATCGGTTGAGACCTATCCCGCATTTGTTTGGATCAGAGTCCCAGCTTCTCAGAGATCTCCAACATCTTCTTGATCGGTTTGATGGCCTTCTTCTGTACCTCCTCGTCCACGAATATCTCCGGCATCTCGAACTTCAAGCAATTATATAGCTTCTCCATCGTGTTCAAGCGCATGAAATTACATTCGTTGCAAGCGCAAGTACTGTCGTTCGGAGGAGCCGGGATGAATTCCTTATCCGGACTCTGCTTGCGCATCTCGTGAATAACGCCACTTTCCGTCGCTACAATGAATTGTTTTGCGTCGGACTTAATGGTATGCTTCAGCAAAGCCGCGGTCGATCCTACGAAGTCTGAGACCTGTATAACCGGCTGCTTGCATTCCGGATGGGTGATCACTTCCGCATTCGGGTACTGTTTCTTCAAAGATAAGATCTTTTCCAATGAGAATTGCTCATGCACGTGGCAAGCGCCATCCCAAAGCAACATATTACGTCCCGTGATGCTATTGATATAATTACCTAAGTTACGATCCGGACCGAAAATCATCGGTGTACCTTCCGGGAAGCTCTCCACGATCTGGCGGGCGTTCGTGGAAGTAACCACCACATCCGTGACCGCTTTCACGGCGGCGGTCGTATTCACGTAAGAGATTACCGTATGACCGGGATGTTGCTTGACGAACTCGGCGAACTCCGTAGCCGGACAACTATCCGCCAAGGAGCAACCGGCATTCAAGTCCGGTACCAGCACTTTCTTATCCGGACAGAGGATCTTCGCCGTCTCTCCCATAAAGTGAACCCCACAAAGCACGATGATATCCGCCTTCGTCTTAGCCGCCCATTGTGCCAAGGCCAGACTGTCTCCCACATAGTCCGCTATATCTTGTATATCGCCTGTTTGATAGTAATGCGCCAAAATAATCGCATTCTTCTCTTTACGTAACTTGTCGATCGCTTCCTTAAGGTCTAAATCCTTAGGAACGGGCGCATCCATGTACCCGATTGATTGGTTTGTCAACATAGCCTTATATATTAATGATTCCTGTTTCTACTGCTCCCAATAGGCTTTTCACTATATATAAACAATATTATCCACAGAAAGTATTACTGATAATCTTCATCTTATCTAGTTTATCAACCTATTGTTCACAAAGCACAAAGGTATAAACTTTCTTCATTTATAGAAATAACAAGAAAGATTCTTATCTTTGCTGTCGATGGATGAGCTGTCGTGAACCATCAAGAGTTATCCACAATCATTATATTATATTCTTATTAATCTTTAATTTTAAAAATAAATATGATGAATATGATAGGCTGTTGAAATGGTTAATACATTTTTGTTACAATCTTTGGTTATTGACTTATTAAAGTCTGTGAACGGTTTATCAAAAGGATACCAACAGCATGGATGTCTATCTATAGATTGTAATTCTTATAGTTATAGACTTTATGAATATTTAGCTGTTTATTGTTGATAACCTTGATTGTGAAAAAATAGATCCTCCAGCAAGGTTGTCAATAGGTGTATAAGGGCTGTTGATAGTGCGTAATAAATAAGTGGCTTATTCATTTGCTAATTTGAGAAAGGGGGGGGTATGGACAAGTATTTGAATAAAGCAAGAAATATTTTTCATTTTATGTCCACTACTTATTAATAGCTTTTCAACGGCATATCCACGGATATTCGCTACTTTCGCGGTCAAAGATATTTGTTATGCGAAAATTAAAAGTAACCGAATTGAACCGCCTGACTCCTGAGGCTTTTAAGGAAAGTAAGAAGATACCTTTAATCGTTGTCTTAGACCATATTAGAAGTCTAAACAACGTGGGTTCCGTGTTTCGTACCTCCGATGCTTTCCGGGTAGAGGCTATTTATCTTTGTGGTATTACGGCTTGCCCTCCGAACGCAGAGATCCATAAGACCGCCTTAGGAGCGGAAGAAACCGTAGATTGGGAATATTTCAAGGATACCCCGGAGGCTGTTGATAAACTGCGCCAAGAGGGGTATACGGTATGTGCCGTAGAGCAAGCGGAAGGTAGTGTCATGTTAGATAACTTGCAGTTAGACAAGACAAAGAAATACGCTATCGTCATGGGTAACGAGGTAAAAGGCGTTCAACAAAATGTGGTTGATAACTGTGATATATGTATTGAAATACCTCAATACGGTACAAAGCATTCCTTGAACGTATCGGTTACTACCGGTATCGTGATCTGGGATTTCTTCAAGCAACTATCAGATTAAACCATTCTCAACCAATACGACGACCCGTTCGGTCATGGCATCTTTACCTTTCGGGTCGTATTCCGATTTCAGACTGGCTCCGAACATTCCGGCGAAGAAATTCCAAAAGCCCGCACGGAAACTTCCTAGATAGGCTTTCAATAAATTGTAACTGGATTGATTACATTCCCTATCGATCAGTTTGATAAGTAGCTTACCTTGCGAGAAGGATAATTTTTTTAGTTCCGGTTTATATTGGGCGAACAACTCTTTCTCCATCCGTTTCAAGTGGGCTTGGCGGGCCTTGTCATTCGGTAAGGTTTCCATGTATTCGTAGGTCTCTATCAACGTATCATACACCATCTTGGCATAGGGCAAAGTACGCTTTACGTCTCGTACTAACTTATTGTACTTCGCTTGTTCACGCTTATTCTTAAACTTAACTTGAGGATATATGAAAACTTCCCGAAGGTTGACGACAGCCATTGTATCACCTTCATACAGTTGAGCTTTCTGATAACCTTCCGGAACAATATTTGTCTTTACCGCCTGCGCCATCCCTTTAAAGCTACAGAGAGCGAGTAGAGCCAAAATACAATATATCCCTTTTCGTATCATATACCGCGAAAATATAAATACTGCGTGACTCTCAGCATCATTTATCTGTTAATAACTTGCTAAATGAATATAAAACATTACATTTGCGCAATTGACAACAACTTAAGAATATATTAACTATGAAGAAAGAAGAAATTACCGCCCTATTCGGAAAATTCGAATCCATTTCATGTGAGGTAGAAGGTATAGAATGCTGGAGTGCCAGAGAGTTACAACCTCTATTAGGATATGCCAAATGGGATAACTTTATCAATAATGTAGTGGTGAAAGCCAAAGAAGCGTGCCGGAATGCGGGAGAAAATATAGAGGATCACTTTCCCGATGTCGGGAAAGTGATTATTGTGGGGCATGGTGCTGAGCAACAAATAAATGACATCTTATTAACACGCTACGCATGCTACTTAATCGCACAAAATGGTGATAGTCGTAAACCACAAGTAGCTTTCGCTCAGACTTATTTTGCGGTACAAACCCGTAAGGCCGAGGTGATTGAACAACGCCTATTGGATTGTGAACGCTTAAAGGCCAGAGAAAAATTAAGTCAGACTGAAAAACAATTATCCGGAATCTTATACGAAAGAGGTATTGATAATAAAGGATTCGCGATTATTCGTTCTAAGGGAGATCAAGCTTTATTCAATTTAAGTACACAGATGTTGAAAAAGAGAATGAACGTCCCCACGAATAGACCTATCGCTGATTTTTTACCGACTATAAGTATAAAAGCTAAAGACCTAGCGACTGAAATGACAAACGTAAATGTGCAAGCGAAGGATCTATATGGACAATCTCCTATTGAAAAAGAACATATTGATAACAATACTGCTGTACGTGATATGTTATTGCAAAGGGGGATTAAGCCTGAACAACTTTCTCCTAATGAGGATATTAAAAAGGTACAGCGTAGGATAAATAAGGATAATAAGAAAAACTTGAAGAATAAGTAGAAACCATACAAAATCTTAACTATGAAATATCTATTGCTATCCCTGTTTGCGGGGGTATTTTCATTGTATGTACATGGTGTTGATAACTTACGTTTACCGGATGTTCGTAGCGTGGGAATGGGAGGGAATGTGGCGACGCAATCTATTTTATTCAATCCGGCCCTTATTGTCGATAAAGAGAAAAAATCTATTCACTTAGAATACTTTAATCGGTACATGTTGAAAGAACTGGGTACGATGTCCGGTAGTTTTTATTATCCGAATCAACTATTATCCGCAGGTGTTGATATCTCTGTTTTCGGGTTTGATAAGTACAGGGAGATGATGGTTCGTGTGCTGGGAGGAAAACGCTTGGGGGATCAATGGGCGTTAGGGCTTGGAGTTCACTATAGTTTCTTGCAAACTGATCTATTGGAAAATACAAGATCCAGACTGTCAACAGATATTGGAATCACTTTCTCTTCTATTGATAAGTTGTTAATAGGAATGTTAATAATGAATTTTCCTTCTGTTTCTATAGGAGATAAAGATATTGAAATAGAAGATTTTAATTATTATTTAATTCAAATAAGTTTTCAATGGGAGATTATAAACAGTCTGTTAATTACAGGAAGTGTAGGAACGGAAAATGAAAACCTAGTTGTTGGAAACTTTGGTCTTGAATACACCGCTTTCGATTCTTTTTTTATTCGTGCCGGAATACAGACCGCTCCTCTCCTGCCCTCTTTAGGAATTGGTTATAACTTTTCTTGCTTTACGATAGATGTAGCCTCTATTTACCATCCGATTTTAGGGATGAGTACCGGTCTTGGTTTATCATTCTCTTTTTAAATGATACTTAGCTATGAAACGATTGTTTATAATCTTGTCGATAATCCTGTTGATAAATAGTTATTACGCTAATTCTCAAATAGAATATTCTGTTGATAAGTGGATGGAGTATGTAGAGGAACTAGCCTTGGAAACCGAGGATACGGAGCGTATCGAAAGTTTGTATGCCGATTTATCTTATTTAACTGAGCATCCTTTTGATTTGAATGCCGTGACGGAAGAACAACTGAAGCGATTACCTTTTCTATCCGATCGCCAAATCGAGCAGCTACTTTCCTACCGGAAACGATACGGAAATATGGTTAGCATCTATGAGTTGAAGAATATAGAGGATATCGATTTTCAGACGATATCTCTTCTCCTTCCATTTGTTTATATAGGTGATAATCTTGTTGAAAAACGGTTGCTTACGGTTAAGAACCTGTTGAAATATGGTCGTAATGAATTACAAATCAGGTATGATCAATGTTTTCAACAGAAAAAGGGATATGGTGAACAAACGGACAGCATACTTTCGTTATATCCAAATCGTAAATATAGAGGAGAACCTTTCTATCACTCCTTACGTTATTCCTATACTTTCGAGGATCGTTTACAAGCAGGCTTCGTAGCCGAGAAAGATGCGGGCGAACCTTTTTGGAACGCATATCATAAAGGATATGACTTTTATTCCGCACATCTATTCCTAAAAGATATCAACTGGTTAAAAAGCTTGGCTATAGGGGATTACAAGATGTCTTTCGGACAAGGTCTGGTGATTAGCAATGACTTTTCTCCTAGTCGTACGGCAGTAGTCGCTCAAGCGGAGCGAAGGACAAATGGCTTCCGTAGGCACTTCTCAACCAATGAACAGGATTTCTTCCGAGGGGTGGCTAGTACGATCACGATTAAAAACTTGGATATAAGTGTTTTCTATTCGTACCGGAAAATGGATGCGGCCGTAGATAGCTTGACATTCACCTCATTAAAAACGGATGGACTTCATCGTTTACAACGGGATTGGGAAAAGAGGAAAATGATAACGATGCAGGTATATGGAGGAAATATCCGCTATGCTACATCTCATTTTCATGTAGGTTTAACGGCTCTCTCCTATTCATTCGGTAAGTTTAAGATGGACCCCGATCCAAAACCTTATAATTTGTTCTATTTCAGAGGTTCCAACAATTTCAACATCGGTGTTGACTATATGTTGAAAAGTAACCGTATTAAGTTTTATGGCGAAACTGCCCTTTCGAAAAACGGAGCTATTTCTACCTTGAATGCCTTGCAGTTAACACCCGCTTCTTATATATCTTTCTTGGTATTATACCGTTATTACGACCGCCGTTATCAAGCTTTGTTTGGAAATGCTTTCTCGCAAGGCTCTACGGTTCAAAACGAGCAAGGGGTTTATATGGGATTGCAATTAACCCCGATCGCCCGCTGGAAATTATCCGTTTATGCGGACTTATTCCGTTTTCCTTGGTTGAAATACGGGATAGACGCTCCTTCCGGAGGACAGGAATATATGGCTCAGATAGATTATACCCCTAGTAGAAACTATTCAGCTTATCTTCGTTATAAATACCGGCAAAAAGAAAAGAATGGAACTTTTGAAAATGATAATTTATTGAGAATCAATTCTTATAAACAACATCGTATTCGTTTTCAACAGGTTTATAACTTTTCTTCTCCTTTTATTTTTAAGACTTCCTTAGATGGTATTCTATTCGATGATCCTATAAAGAAACTTAATAAAGGAATTATGATATCCCAAAGTATAGGCTGGAAGCCCACTACCCTACCTCTTCAAATGGATGGTTATCTAGCGTGGTTTCATACGGATGATTACAATAGCCGGGTCAGTTCGTATGAGAAGAATATATTGTATGCCTTTAATATGCCCTCTTTTTATGGGGATGGGATGCGGTTTGCCCTTACCTTTCGTCTGGATATTTGGAAACGTTTATCCTTATCCGCGAAACTGGCTCACACCCATTATTGGGACAGGGATTTGATAGGTACTGATACGGAGGAGATAAGCGGTTCTGATAAAACAGATCTTTATGCTTTGCTTCGCTGGAAATTTTAGAGTAGATTTGCGTGGGTAAAAACAAACAGCGCTATGTCTACAATTCTTTTTGATAAAATTGTATTTGGCCCGATACATAGTCGGCGCCTAGGTGTCTCTTTAGGGATGAATTTACTTCCTACAGACGGGAAATTATGCTCTTTTAATTGCATTTATTGCGAATGTGGATTGAATGAGAATCATAGGACTCATAGTAAACTGCCTACTCGTACGGAAGTGAGGGAAGCCTTGGAGCAAAAACTAAGTTCCATGAAAGCGGAAGGGATCGCTCCGGATGTAATTACATTCGCCGGAAACGGAGAGCCTACGATACACCCGGAATTCGGTGGAATCATTGATGATACGGTCGCTATCCGGGATCGGTTTTTCCCTGACGCTAAAATCGCCGTGCTTTCTAATTCTACGATGCTCCATAAAGAGGAAGTCTTTCAAGCCTTGAATAAAATAGAGGATAACATATTGAAACTGGATTCTGTATTAGACAGTCGGATTCGGCAGATAGATGTACCTAATTCTCCGGCGTTTAATTTCGAGTCTTTATTAAAACAATTATGTCGTTTTAACGGAAACTTGATTATACAGACCATGTTCTTGAAGGGGGAATTAAACGGGAAATCGGTTAATAATATGACAGAAGAGGAGATAGCGGGCTGGATTTCCGCCTTAAAACAAATCCGTCCGAAACAAGTCATGATTTATACGATAGATAGGGAGACCCCGGTTAAAGCTTTGAAAAAAGCTACTAAAGAAGAATTAGATGCGATTGCGGAACGGGCCCGGAAGGAGGGTTTTGACGTGACGGTATCTTATTAAACTAACTAATTTAGAGAAACACAATAAGTAGTATGAGAACATTCAGTAAAAAGAAAAAATTGCCTCGACTCTTGACGCTTTGTGGAGCGGTAGCGGTCTCAGCATTGCTAGGGGGATGTGGGCAGAGCGGTGTTCCGGCGGAATCTTTCGATCGGTCGGATTATTATACCAGAGGTATCGGTTCGTATCCGGGAGATCCGGGGGAGGATTTCTCTCCTTCATTACGTCCGGATTATTCCACGTATCGTAACATAGCTCTTTTGCGTAGAGCTTACAACTCATCCAGTTATGATTACAATCTAACGGCCCAACTGGTGACGGATGGTGTTATTAGCGATAAACAACCTCAGTATCTCGATCTCTCCACGCAAAATGGGGATATAGCTCGTCGTGAGCGTGAGTGGATGATCGATCAAGGTCCTTATTCTCGTAATGCGGTTACAGGCGAGGATGCCTATTTCCTGTTCACGCTGAATAACTGGAAAGAGAAAGCCGACAAGGTACAATTTCGCGGCAGCGTGGCTTATGACGAGAATAAGATTAAGGATGGATATGAGATTGTTTGCGAGGGATCGAATGATGGAAATACTTGGACGGAATTGGCTGCCTTAAAGGGTAAAGGTATGCCGGGTAAGGCCAGCAAGTATAAGGCCCATTCAGACCCAAATAAAAATAGCTGGGATCCGGGTACGTTGCCCACCCGTATGTTGAATGAGACTTTGACATTCGATCAACCGGGTGAATATGCTTATTATCGGATGCGATTGAAAATGGAAGGTGCCGCTTATTGGGCATTCTTCGAGATGAATTTCTATAACCAAGATAAGTTGATAGATTTGCTTCCTTCCAAATTCTTTAATAGCGCTTGGATGAGTGCCACGACAGGAGAGGAGTGGGTCTATGTGGACTTGGGTAGCCAATCCGAATTCGACAAAGTAAAATTACATTGGATCAATAAAGCGATCAAGGGTAAGATTCAAGTTTCTGACGATGCGAAACAATGGGTTGACATAGCGAATCTTCCGGGTGGAGATGCTAATCTGGATGAGATCAAGCTAAAAGGAAAGGGCCGCTACGTACGGGTATGGATGGAGCAACCGGCTAATGACGGACGCTATATCTTAAGCGAGATAGAGGTGATGGGTAAAGGTGGCTTGCTTGCCCAACCGGCTGCTGCTCCGGCTTCTACAAAAGACGAGATCCGTTTATCGGGCGGAAACTGGAAAGTACAACGAGCTTCCGAGGTAACCGCTTCTGGTGAGGAAATATCGAAACCTTCTTTCTCTCCGGAAAATTGGATCGTGGCGACCGTACCGGGAACGGTATTGAGCAGTTATAAGAATATCGGAGCTATCCCGAATCCGAATTACGCGGATAACTTGATGCAGATATCCGAGTCATTCTTCAACTCTAATTTCTGGTATAGGGATGAGTTTGAGGTACCCGAAGGATTCAAGCAAGATCGTTTGTTCTTGAATTTCGATGGTATCAACTGGAAAGCGAATGTATATTTAAACGGTAACAAGATCGGCCGTATCGAGGGAGCGTTTATCCGGGGTGTATTTGACGTTACAGACAGGGTCGTACCGGGTAAGAACGTTGTCGCGGTGGAGATCATCAAGAATGAGCATATCGGAGCTATCAAGGAGAAATGTGAGAAGAATACGGATTTCAACGGTGGTATCTTAGGCGCTGATAACCCGACCTTCCACGCTTCGATCGGTTGGGATTGGATCTCGACGATCCGTGGTCGTAATATCGGTATTTGGGATGATGTGTACTTGACTTCTACAGGCAAGGTAACGATTCAAGACCCGTTCGTACAGGTTGTATTACCGTTGCCGGATACGACTTCCGCTACCTTGACTCCGGAAGTGATCGTGAAGAACCATGATGCTGCTCCCGTGAAGGGTATATTGACAGGAAAGATCGGTGATATCACTTTCGAGCAACCGGTGGAATTGGCCGCCAACGAGGAGAAGAGCGTTGCTTTCGACCCGAATACCTTTAGCCAATTGAAGGTTCAGAATCCACGTTTATGGTGGCCTAAAGGGTACGGATCTCCTTATTTATACGACGCTAATTTCACCTTTAAGGTAGGTGATAAGGTATCCGACTCTGAGGATTTCAAGGTAGGTATCCGACAAATGACCTTCAATGAGAATAATAGTATCTTGAGTCTCTTTATCAATGGTCGTCGTTTTATAGGCCGTGGCGGTAACTGGGGATTCGGTGAGTCTAATCTGAATTACCGGGGTCGTGAGTACGATATCGCCGTGGCTTACCATGCCGATATGAACTTTACGATGATGCGTAACTGGGTAGGACAGATTGGCGATAAAGAATTATATGAGGCTTGCGACCGTCATGGTATCATGATTTGGCAAGATTTCTGGTTGGCGAATCCTTCCGACGGACCCGATCCTTATGATCCGGAGATGTTTATCGCTAATGCTGAGGATTATGTGAAACGTTTCCGTAACCATGCCTCTATCGGTATTTATTGCGGGCGCAACGAGGGCTTCCCGCCGGAGCAGATCGACAAGGCTTTACGCCGTATCGTGAAAGAGGATCATCCGGGCTTACATTATATCTCCAGCTCGGCGGATGAGGTGGTAAGTGGCCATGGCCCGTACCGTGCGCTTCCTGTTAAAGAATACTTTAGCTTGAAGAATGGTAGTGATAAGTTCCATAGTGAGCGGGGTATGCCTAACGTGATGAATTACGAGAGCTTGGTTCGTACTTTCTCTCCGGAAGCGCTTTGGCCGCAAAACGCTCAATGGGGACAACACGATTATACGATGGAAGGCGCCCAGTCTTGCGCTTCTTTCAACGCTATCATCGAGAAGGGCTTTGGCAAGCCGAACAACGCCAAGGAATTCGCCGATCTGGCTCAGTGGGTAAACTATGATGGTTACCGGGGTATGTTCGAATCGAGAAGCTTGAACCGTAAGGGATTATTGCTGTGGATGACGCATCCGGCATGGCCTTCTATGGTATGGCAGACTTACGATTATTATTTCGAGCCTACCGCCGCTTACTTTGGTTGCAAGAAGGCCTCCGAGCCTCTGCACATTCAATGGAATCCGGTTACGGACGAAATCGAGGTAGTGAACTATAGCGCCGGCGTACGTAATGGTTTGACGGCAAAGGCTCAAATCATCAATATGGACGGTTCTATTTCATGGGAAAACGAGGTTTCCGTGGATAGTAAGGAAGATACGACCAACAAATGTATGAAACTGGATTTCCCTGCTAGCGTATCCAGCGCTCATTTCGTCAAGTTGACGTTGACAGAGAATGGCAAGATCGTATCGGATAACTTCTATCTGCGTGGCGTAGAGGAAGGCAACTACCAAGCTTTGCGTGAGATGCCAAAGGTTACTTTACGATCCAACGTGGCAACCAATAAGGGTAATGACGGTACTTGGACCGCCACCGCTATCTTGGAGAACACTTCATCCACACCGGCTCTGATGATCCGTGTGAATGTAGTGGGCGAGAAGGATGGCGAGCAATTCCTCCCCGTTTTCTATAGCGATAACTATTTCTCATTGCTCCCGGGCGAGAAGAAAGAGATCAACATCCATTGGAAAGATGTAGATACGAGAGGCGAGACCCCGAAGGTGGTTATCTCCGGTTATAACGTAGAGTAATAGATAGATTAATCCTCTAGGTCAAAAGATTTTGATCTAGGGGATTTTTTATATCCAAATGCATACCTTTGTGAAAATTTTATCTTTAACTACATGTGAGAATTGAATATGAATTTGAAGGAATATCTTAATAAACCTATGTACGCTATAGATAGACCATGGGTGATCGTTCTGTTAAACTCGATGGTAGTGGCGTTAATACTCGCTATTTTCGAGCCTTTTCACTATCGGCTAAATAGCGTGATACAGTTTTGGGTATTATGGTGTTTCGTAGGCTTGACATTTATATTCTCTGTTGTCGCTTTTGTCTTGTTTCCTAAATTATTCAAACGTTTTTATGATCCTGAACGATGGACTATTGGTAAAAACTTACTACATTGTTCCTGCTTTTTGTTATTTTTGGGACTCGCTTGTTTCATTTATGACTATTACTTCTTGATGCGAATGGACTTTTGGAGTGATTTAGATACGACTATTTTTTATAAAATGTTGCTTATAGATGTGTCAGCGGCGATCACGATTGTTATTATTCCCCTTATTTTCGGATTTTTCATTATAGAGAATAATGCTTTGAAACGTAATTTGCAAGAAGCGAAAAGGATGAATAAACTATTATCCGAACGAAATATACAAGAAGAGAAAGGGGGTGATGCCATAACCCTGTCCGGCGATACAAAAGAATCGATTTGCGTACTTCCGGATAATATTATGTATATGGAATCTTCTGGTAATTATGTAGATGTCTGTTATAGAGAGGAAGGGAATATGAAGCATAAACTTCTCCGTTCCACGATCAAGCAAATGGATGAGATGATGGAGAAATATGGTTGTTTTGTCCGTTGTCACCGGGCTTATATCGTAAACGTGAATAAAATCATGAACATAAACGGTAATGCGCAAGGCTACCGTTTGAATTTGGAGGATACACAACAAGAGATTCCTGTCTCACGTACCTATCTAAAAGACTTTAAGAGTTTTCTTAATAAGGAAAACTAGGTTGTATTTTATCCCTAAAACTTGTGATAAGGCACAGATTTCCATGTTTTATCACCAAATCTTGACATCTATCCCTATTGTTTGACTGGCTTTTTTACCCACTTTATATTTGCTGAAAAATCAATTGCAAAAATAATCAGCGATATGGAAAAGTCAGTAGTAAAAAAGATTCTTATTAATGTTATGTTGTTATTATTTGTGGCTGTCAATGGATCGGCGCAATTTATCACCGGCTCAATTACGGATCGTCAGGGTTTACCCGTGGAATTTGCTAATATAGTATTGTTATCTGTTCCGGATTCTTCTTTCCTTCAAGGTACGGTTAGTGATGAGAGTGGTAGTTTTCGCATTCAAACAGGAGATTCTATATCTATACGAACTTATGTGATCAAAGTATCTTCGATCGGTTATCAAACCATCTACCGAGATACACGAGCCGGTAATATGGAAAATATCGTTTTGTCGGATGAGGCGATCTTGTTGGATGAGGCCGTTGTCATAGGGAAACGACCGGATTTCCAGATCAAAGACGGTACCTTGACAACCCGCATAGAAAACAGCCTGCTAAGCAAATCCGGGACAGCGAACGACGTATTGAAGTATATTCCCGGCATACAAGGCAAAGAGGGGGAGTTTCAGGTGTTCGGTAAAGGTATTCCTGTTATATATATCAATGGACGTGAAGTAAGGGATCTCTCCGAACTGGATCGTCTTAGCTCTTCTGAGATTCGTCAAATAGAGGTGATTACTAAT
Organism: Parabacteroides sp. AF39-10AC; assembly: GCF_003635405.1. NCBI lineage: Bacteria > Pseudomonadati > Bacteroidota > Bacteroidia > Bacteroidales > Tannerellaceae > Parabacteroides > Parabacteroides sp. AF39-10AC. The sequence goes on from NZ_QTLP01000016.1 coordinate 94,401, forward strand.
CCGGGATCACGTTATGGGGCGGAAGTGAAATCGGTTATCCGTATTAAGACTATAAAGCGTGAAGGTGAAGGGATGAGCTTTGAGGCTCGCTCTACTTGGGGACAGTCGCAAAACACGGATTTTACGGAACAATTGAATTTAAACTACCGTCATAATAATCTGGATGTATTTGCTATGTTTCAATATGTGCATAACAACTATTTGCTCATCAATAATGTAAGTCAGCAAGTATATGTCGATACGCTTTGGCGGCAAGAGAATCGGATGGAGCAGCATTCATTGGATAATGATTACCGGGGAGAGCTGGGAGTGAATTATCAAGTTAACGATAACCATTCTTTGGGTGTCCGTTATATAATGTCTGCCTCTCCAGAAAATAAAATAGGGGGACAAACAGAAAGTCGGATTGATGCCAATGATGATTTCTATGACTATTTATTGAGCGAGAGTTATAGTACGACCGTGAAACATCCAGCTCACCAAATCAACGTTTATTATTCGGGAGCCGTAGGGAAGCTTTCTTTGGATTTCAATGCGGATATGCTAAGGAGCGAAGCGAGGACAGGAAATGAGGTAATAGAAAACAGTCAAGAGCAAGAAAGTCGTATCGTGACCTCCACTAATAATGTGGACAATAAGTTATACGCCGCTAAATTGATTGCTTCCTATCCATTAGCAGGTGGTAATTTGAGCCTAGGCTCGGAGTTTACCAGTACCCGCCGTACAGACTTATTTACTAATCCACAGGAAATCCTTCCTACAACCGATAGCCATATCCGGGAAGATCGTGCGGGAGCTTTCGCTGAATATAGTAAGTTTATCCGTATCGCCTACCTAAATATGGGTTTGCGTTATGAACATGTTTCAACAGAACGTTCCTATGATAATTTTTTTCCAAATGTCTCGTTATCCACGCAAATAGGAAAACTACAAACCCAACTTGGTTATACGACGAAAACGAAACGCCCTACTTACGCTCAATTGTCAAGTAATATGAACTATATCAATCGGTTTACCTATATGAACGGTAATCCGGCGTTAAAACCTACAAACCTACACGATATCACTTTATCAGGCAGTTATGGTTGGTTTCAATTTATGTTGAGCTACCAGAGAGAAAAAGACGTTATTCTTTATATGACGGATCAATATGAGAAAAATCCCGCTATAACGATCATTACGCATCGTAATTATGACCGGATTGATAACGTATCGGTGTTTTTGATAGCGTCTCCTATTATAAAGAAGTGGCATCCTCAACTCACGATAGGTTTACAGAAACAATGGATGGATATTGAGCATAATAGTAGGATGCTTTCTATGGATAGACCGTTGTTTATCGGCCGGTTTAACAATGGAATTCAATTTCCTTATGGATGGACACTACATGTAGATTTGTTTTTTCAGGGTAAAGGTGATTTCCAAAATATTTATATCAACAAGAACGTGTTTATGATGGATGCCTCGCTCACTAAGTCTTTCTTTGATGACCGTCTTTCCTTTAATCTACAAGGTATTGATCTTACGCATGGGCGTAAAGATGGCAACGTGATTTATAACAAACACATGGATCTGACGGTGAATAATGTAACCGATAGCCGTGAGGTACGACTGACCGTTCGCTATAAGTTTAATACGACTAAAAATAAGTATAAGGGAAAAGGAGCCGCTGAGGAGGAAATAAGAAGGCTCTAAGAAACCCGTCTCTATGGGGTATTTCTCATTTATATAGTAGCCTCGATCACTACGAGGCTACTATATGAATATTGCTTTTATAGCTTTATATAAATCTTCTTCTTATACAAGAAATATCCCGGTATCCAGTTTAACACCACGAAGAAGATAGCCCAAGCCAGCGATCCTCCGAAATCGCCGAATACCGACCTGAACAGATCCATATACATAAAGGCGGAGATACCGCTCATTCCCAGCAATACGGCCAATATATCCCCTTGTACATACAGATACAACGGGTTGATACCGAACGACTCAAAGAATAACGTCCATTTCTTCTTCCCGTTTATATCGATGATCCAGATTAATAAAGCGAGGAATAAGGAGGCGAATCCGCAAGTTACCAAGACGAACGTGCTACTCCATATCTTCTTATTGATCGGGCAGCCGTAACTTAGTAAGAAACCGGCAAAAAGAATAATCGTACCGAAAATGAAGATATTACGGATAATCAACTCATTGTTCTTTTTACAATCCTGTATTACCTTTCCTACGTAGAAACCGAGTAATACATGCGCTATGCTACCGATGCAGCTCAAGAGCCCTTCCGGATCAAAGGCGATCCGTGTACCATCTGCCATATCATCGTGATACATATGCGATGTACCGAATAAAGTTCTGTCCACGATCGCTATAATGCTATCCTCCGACATTTCCATACTATGCGTGAAACCTAGTAATGCCCAGTAAAATATCAATATACCAGCGGCTACCTGCAAAATATACTTATGATTAATCGCTAATCCTATCAACGACCCGAAGCCGTATGCGAGCGCCAACCTTTGCATCACCCCAAGGATACGTAAATTCTGGAAATCGGTAAATCCATTGTAGCAAACATGCCCGAACAGATTTAGCCCTAATCCCACGAGGAATATCAATACCGTGCGTCTCAATACTTTCGTCACGCTCTCTTTGGACAGCTTGAAGTTATATTTCCGAAGCGAGAAAAACATGGAGACCCCCATGATGAACATAAAGAACGGAAATACCAAATCGGTGGGAGTGAGGCCGTTCCAACGTGCATGCTCTAAAGGAGTATAGACATACTTCCATGACCCGGGGTTATTTACCAAAATCATCCCCGCGATCGTAATTCCCCTCATCACGTCGAGGGATAGCAATCTTCCGGATTGTTGTGCCATATTGATAGTAGATTAAAAAGTTACCAATGAAAGTCCAAAGATAATGGAATTTCCTACAATATCCCTGCCTTTGGGAATACTGTTTTTAGTATACTGATAATCAAATATATAAAAAACACATACATGTTTTCGGAAAAACACGTACGTCTTTTTTCGGAAACACGTACGAGAATTTATGAAAACACGTACGTGTTTTTCCAAAAATATGATGGAGATATCCAAGCGATAAGAATTTTATACAATAAGCCTAATAATCAATTATTCTTTAAGGTTTGATGAAAAATATGCCTATCTTGTGCATAGAATCTAAAGATAGGAACCAATGAGGCATTTACTTATTTTGATATCGTTATTATCCACACTCTCATTTATAGGTTGTCGAGATGAAAGCGATGCCACATACCTAATCGATCGTGCGGAATCCTTGTTGAAATCTGATCCGGATAGTTCCCTTATCCTATTGGATAGCATAGCCGTGCCCGATAATTTGAGCGATAAATTATTGGCTCGTTGGTGTATGTTGTATGGCAGAGTAGCGGATACGCTGTACACGGATCTGCCCTATGTGCAACAATTGCGTCGTGCGCAAGCCTATTATAAGTCACACGGGACAAAGCAAGAACAAGCGAAGATTGGTTTATACCTAGGGCGTTCGTATGTGGAGGATAAGGAGAATGAGAAGGCTATGAAGGTTTATTTACAGGCGTTGGATATCGCTGTACGTTGTCAAGACTATAATCAAGCCGGGTATATTTGTAGCTATATGGGAGATCTATATGATTTCGAGGGTGATTATCTGTTAGGAAAGGACAAATACAAGGAAGCGGAATCTTATTTCCGGAAAGCGGGGAATATGAGAAGTTCAGCTTTCGCCTTGCAGGATATAGGAAGAATGTACGCATTTTCAGATTCATTAGATATACACTTATATCAACAAAATCTATTCATCAAGAAAAAGAAATTAAAAATATTGTTTCTTATGGAAAGGAACGTAGTTTACCTACGTTGTATATTGTGAACTACGAAAGTAAAGGTTTTAGTATTATATCTGCAGACAAGAGAGTTTATCCTATCCTTGGTTTTTCTGATGAAGGGGAGTTTTCTCTGGATAATGCTCCGGAAGTGGTAACTCTTTGGTTAGAATGGGTGTCTGAACATATTACTCGATGTAGAAATCAAAATTTTCAACCCGATCCTATGATTACAAGTATGTGGAATTCAGCTGAGTGTCCAGAAAAACCACTAAAAATGGTCAATTGTGACGATCCAGATCATACCTCGCAAATTGTAAAAGGGCCGTATTTAAAAACTTCATGGAATCAAAGAAATAATTATAACAAATATTGCCCAACAAATTGTCCTGTGGGATGTACTGCTGTTGCCATAGGTCAAATAATGAGATTCTGGGAATATCCAAAGAGCTATAATTGGGCGGCGATGAGCTTTAATAATGCTACAGATGTTACTGCTCGTTTTTTAGCAGAATTAGGAAATAAAGATCATTTGAATATGGATTATACTCCGAATGGATCATCTGCAAGAAATACGGTTTTGGATAATGTGCTAAGAGGATATGGTTATAATGCCTCTAGAGAAAAATATAACTATGCCAAAGTAAAAAGTGAAATATTCTCGGGAAGACCTGTAATTCTGAGTGGAGTTAATCAAGTTAGTGGAAGTGGACATGCTTGGGTATGTGATGGCATACAAATATATAATAGCACTATGTATTCTTATTCAATGCTACATATGAATTTTGGAAATAGCGAGAAGTATAATGGCTATTATCAACTGGATAATTGGTCTTATATTGAAGATGGAAAACTTATATTTGATTATACTACTAATTTTTTTCATAGAATGATTATAAGTATTTATCCAAAATGATGAAAAAAAGAAATTTACTTTGGTTATTGGTTTTTGTACACTTATTTCTATCTTGTACAAAGCGTGAGGATTGGCCTCCTCCGACGGTTTTTAGTTTTGTTTTGATGAATAGCGATAGTTCTTCTGTCTTGACATCAAAAGAAGATAAGGTCGTTATTAAATATAGAGATAACGGTATGATGCGCCAATTTTATGATGTGTCAGTGGATGAACGAGAGGGTGTTTATTTCGTAAGTAGCATATCTGCTCTTTATAGTGGCGTTGATTCCTTATATATCGAGGCAAAAAGTAAGATAGATACTTTGGTGTTGGTTAAGACTCCCTTTTATCTGTTAGATCCTTTTGAAGGTACGTTTAATGGTAAACTAATTTCTATTCCAGAATATGAAGGTTTTCTATATCTTGTGAGATAAGATAGTATTCTGAAAATTAGGATTAAAGTAATATTTAGATTGAATGGGAGTTCTATATCATGACATGTCGAACTTCTATTTAATCTAAATATTCTTTACTTATAAGTAAAGAAGAAGTTAGTAGCGCTCAAAAAATAACTTGGTACAGTTTTCATGCGATCACGTCTTTGCGGATCGGACTGCGAGAATGCATTGACTGATTATGCGTAAATTGCTGAAAATAAGCGAATAATATCGATCGATATCAGCTACTCAAGTGAATAACTAACGGCTTGTCAAGTGAATAACTAACGGCTATACCTAGCCGCTAACTAATGGCTTGGGAAGTGAATAACTAACCACTTGAAAAGCCATTCCTCGGTCTTTGGGTGTTGTAGAACTTACAACTTGTATTGAAAACCGTCCCAAGTTATTTTTTAATGCTTACTTAGTTGCTCTTTTGGATATAGATTCATTTTATTTTAGTCTTTTATATACATTAAAGGATAGGGGTATTTGATAGTTTCTTGTCTTATAAAAAAACAACAGTCACTATGGAATCAACAACTGAAAAACGGAATGCCTCTAAGCTTTATTACCGGGGTGAAGCTAAAAAAGGAATGATGGCTGGTTCCATCTTTTCTTTATTCATTCTTTTACTATTCTCATTCGTTTCTTGTGATAAGGATGAGGATGCTTTTTTTGAAGAAGCTCCTTACTATTTGGGATGTTTTTAGGGAAAGGGGAATATATGATCGATAAGGGTAAATTAATGAATGAAGGGATAGAATCTACTGTCCGGATCACGAAAGATGACGCTAAAATAGTGTATCATCCACTGAAATCTTCATTTCGGATACAAGTGGATAGTATTCGTTTTCATGAGGGAAGTGCTACCCCTTATATTGAAGGGAAGATGGAAGGCATCCTATATAATATAGAGAATTCGGAAGATTCGATCGTCATAAAAGATGCTATATTCGGAATACACTAATTTAGAATTTGATGATGAACCAAATTTAGTGCATAGAATGATTGTTAATATATATCCTAGATAAGTATGATTGAATATAAGAAAATTTTATTTTTAATTTTGATTATAAGTTTTTACTCTTGTAATCAAAAGGTAGATTGGCCGTCGCCAACAGGATTTAGAGCCGTTTTGATGAATAATGATAGTACTTCTGTGATTACATCAAAAGATGATAAAGTGGTAATTTCTTATCATAGTGAAAATATGGTACGTCAATTATATGATTTATCTATAGAAGAGTATGATAATTATTATTCGGTTTCTAGTTTGGCTGCTTTTAGTTGTGCCGATTCTATTTATATTGATTGTAAAGAAAAAGTTGATACATTAGTGATCATTCAATATCCTATATATGAAGATGAAGTATTCGAAGGTATTTTTAATGGTAAAAAAATATGTATCACAGAATATAAGGGTATAATGTATCTTGTAAGGTAAATAATTATTCAAAGAGAAGGATATTTGTACAATATTTGGATTGGATAGGAGTTCTATATCATGACATGTCAAACTTTTATTCAGTCTAAATATTAATTTTAATACCTTGTAAGTAATGAAGAAGTTGTTTGTTCTGTTGATATTGCTTTTATCTTTTGGCCGATCGCAGGCAACTGATATAGAGGCTCGTACCGGTATATTAGGAGGAGATGGATGGGGACTTCAAACCGGGGCGTATATAAACTTTCCACAATCACGGTTGTTTTCTATACAAACAGGATTGTTGTTGCATACGGCAGAGAATGCGTTTTCGCGTGGAGATAATTGGAATATAAACTTTTGTGTTCCTATATATGCCTCTTTTCATGTTCCGGTTAGTGACAAGGTAAATCTTCGCTTGAATGCCGGTGCTTTTGGGGGTATTGGTGATGATTTGCATCTGGGAGCTACGGCGGAGGCTGGTGTAGAGATAAAAAGGTTTTATGTAGGAGTGAACTATTTTCAAGATTGTATAGATGATCATGATTTGCAGTTGGGGCTGTCTGTCGGATATAAATTTACCTTATTCTAAAAATATGAGACGAATAATTTGTGTTCTATTGAGTGTTTTCTCTTTGTCATTTGTATCCTGTGATAAGGATGAGGACGTTTCTTTTGAGGAAACTCCTTACTATTTGGGCTATTTTGAAGGAATCGTGAATGATCAAGATATGTCTATAATTAATCAGTCTGGTTATGGTTGTGTTATTGATCATGGAAATTTTTGGGAGGAAACTAGTATTAATATGAGTGGCTTCCATTGGGAAATTCCATTGAAAGTAAATATTTCTGATTACCCTTATCCCCTGTTAAAGATTTCATTGATTCCATTAAGGGAAGGAGAATATATGATTGATAAGGGTAAATTGTTGAATGAAGAGGTAGAATCTACCGTACGGATCACGAAAGATGACGCTAAAATAATATATCATCCGCTGAAATCTTCATTTAAGATACAAGTGGATAGTATCCGTTTCCATGAAGGAAGTGGTACACCCTATATAGAGGGGAAGATGGAAGGTATTTTATATAATATCGATAATTTAAAGGATTCAGTCGTCATAAAGGACGCTATATTTGGCATACACTAATTTAGGGAAATTTTGGATCGAGGCGCATTAAACATTCCACAATCACGGTTGTTTTCTATACAAACAGGATTGTTGGAGCATACGGTAGGGATTCACTTTATTTTAATCTTTTATATACTTTGTGGATAGGGGTATTTCATCATTTCCTGTCTTAAGATAAAAACAACGAGAATTATGGAATCAACAAGTAAGAAACAGAATGCCCCAAAGCTTTGGTACTGGGGGGAACCTAAAGGAGGAATGAGCCTTGAGGATTGTGAGAAAATAGTAAAAGAGATCCCGCATTTTGACAGGAAAACCCGGCTTGCGGATATGTATATAGCTTTTGTTTGACAGCAAGGGTTTCATTGTGGCATTTAACATAAGGAAGAGAGCCTGTTTTTATACATCGCTCTCTTTTTTTTATAACTTAGCCCCCAATTACTAAATCGAAGAACATGAAAAAGACTTTTTTATTAGCGATAGCCTTGTTGTGCTTTTGCGCCCCGATGAGCTTATTCGCACAAAAACAGCTTGCTTTCAAGGATGGGAAATTCAAGATCGTCCAATTTACAGACATTCATTGGGATCAGAAATCATCTAAATGCGCTAAGACAGTCGCTACGATACAATCCGTATTAAAGGCGGAGAATCCGGATGTGGCAATGCTGACGGGCGACGTGGTGACAGCAAACCCCGGTTTGGAAGGATGGAAGTCGGTGATCGGGATCTTTGAGGAGGCCAAGATACCGTTTACGGTCATGATGGGAAATCATGACGCGGAGATCGTCCCCAAGGACGAGATTTATGCGATGCTTAGTAAATCACCTTATTTTATGGGCGAGAAGGGACCGGGTGATATCCATGGAGCCGGAAACTATGTGGTACCGGTCTACAGTTCGGACGGAAAGAAACCGGCGGCCTTATTGTATTGTATCGACTCCAACGATTATCCTACGCTAAAAGATTACGGCACGTATGATTGGATTCATTTCGACCAGATCCATTGGTATCGTGAGCAAAGTATGCGCTATACCAAGGAAAATGGCGGCAAACCGTTGCCAGCCTTGGCCTTTTTTCATATTCCTCTGCTGGAATATAATGAGATCGTTGGGGCGGAGACTACATTAGGACAGAAAGAAGAGGGAATCGCCTCTCCCAAGATCAACACGGGCTTCTTCGCTTCCTTGGTGGAAATGAAGGATGTGATGGCTACTTTCGCCGGGCACGATCATGATAACGATTATATAGGAATGTTATATAATGTGGGGCTAGCTTTCGGGCGTGTATCCGGATGGGACGCTTATGGAGATTTCGAGCGGGGTGGCCGTATCATTGAATTGCGTGAAGGCAAGTTTGAGTTTGATTCATGGATTCGTACCCCGTCCGGAAAGGAATATACGTATTATTATCCATCTGGCCTGACCTCTAAGGATGAGGAAACGATGGAATTCTTACCCGCCAAAACGGTAAAACCTAAAAAGCACGGGGTAGCTTATACCTATTATGAAGGTAAATTTAAACATACGGATCAGATCGCTTCCGGGACAAAAGTGAAAGAGGGTACGATGAAAAATATCTCTATTCAGGAGGCTCCGGCCAAGGATCATTTCGCTTATGAGTTCCGTACGTTGATAAATATCCCTGAAAAAGGTGTATATCGCTTTTATACGTATTCGGATGATGGTTCCAAACTATTTATAGACGGTAAAGCTATTGTTGATAATGATGGCTCTCATAATGCTCGTATAGCGAAAGGAAAGGTAGCGTTAGACGCTGGTTTCCACGAATTACGTGTTTTGTATTTCGAGGATTATATGGGCGAGGCCTTGGAGGTCGGGGTTTCCTGCCGTAAAATAAAGGAAGCTGTCTTACCAGAGGACTGGTATTATTTACCGGAATAAATATCCAGTTGTAGAGACGCAGCATGCTGCGTCTCCCACTGTCTGATAGTATCTTAGTCTTGTACGGCAGCTTTCGCTTTCTCTACCGCCTCATTGATATTACTGCAAATATTTTCTGCGCCAATCTTCTTATCGAATCCGGATTTTGTCAATACACGGTGTACATGTTCATTGACCCCGGAAAGTATCATATGGATATGCTCTGCCTCGGAAAGACGGAAAAGACTTTCCAAGTTATGCAGACCGGTAGAATCTATGAACGAAACCTTACGCATACGGATGATGCGGACTTTCGGTTTATCTCCCATACTTTTCATGATGCCGTCGAACTTATTCGCTACGCCGAAAAAGAACGGACCATCGATCTCGTATACCTCTACACCTTTAGGCAGGGAGAGGACTTCCTCGTCATGATGAATCTCGCCCTCGTCGGAAAGATCGATCTCATCCGTGGTGACGGATACATGCGTGGTCTCGGCCACACGGCGCATAAAGAATAACATGGCGATCAAAAGACCGATCTCGATAGCGATCGTAAGATCAAAGATAACCGTCAGGAAGAAAGTCACCAACAAGACGGATACGTCGCTTTTCGGGTTTTTCATCAAGGAACGGAACGTACGCCACTCACTCATATTATAGGATACGATGATCAATACGCCAGCCAGACAAGCCATTGGAATGTGTTTGGTAAGCGGTCCGAGGAAAAGCAAAATCAATAATAATACGATGGCGTGAATAATACCGGCAACCGGGGTTCGTCCACCATTATTTATATTGGTCATTGTGCGGGCGATGGCGCCGGTCACGGGAATACCGCCAAAAATAGGAACGATGATATTCGCCGCGCCTTGGGCGATTAGTTCCGTATTCGAATTATGCTTGTCGCCTGTCACACCATCCGCTACCGTAGCGGATAATAAAGACTCGATAGCCCCAAGGATAGCGATCGTAAAGGCGGAGGGAAGCAATAAGTTGATAGTTTCCATATTAAACGTGATCGGAGCCGGGGCTGGCAAGGAAGCGTTAATAGTAAACCGGTCTCCAATCGTCTCGATACCTGTAATACCCAAATGATTACGCATAATGTAAACAACGATCGTCATGATGACGATAGCGATCAAGGAACCCGGAATTTTCTTCGTTAGCCTCGGGCTTAACGTAATGATCAGGATACTAATGATACCGATAACGAATGCCCAAGGGTTAACCGTATCGAACGCCCCGAAATATGCGATCCATTTAGAGATGAAATCGGCGGGGACTTTATCCATAGTCAATCCAAATAAGTCTTTCATTTGTGTCGTGAAGATAGTGATAGCGATACCACTCGTGAAACCTACGACAATCGGGTAGGGGATAAACTTAATCACGGTACCGAGCTTCAACACGCCCATCAATACCAGAATAATACCCGCTATGACGGTAGCGATGGCAAGCCCTTCGATACCGAAGTTCTGTATAATGCCATAAACGATCACGATAAACGCTCCGGTAGGTCCGCCGATCTGTACGTTGCAGCCTCCTAAAAGGGAGACGATGAATCCACCGATAATAGCCGTGATCAACCCTTTCTCCGGACTTACCCCGGAGGCGATACCAAAAGCGATGGCGAGTGGTAGGGCAACTATGCCGACAATTATACCCGCCATGAGATCCGTCATGAACCTCTCTTTGGAATAATTTCTCAGCGCCGTAAAGAGTTTGGGCTGAAAATCAAATTTGTTCTTCATTTTTCTTCTTGCCTGTTTGATTTGAGGATGCAAAGTTAATAAAATAAAGAAGATGCAAAAAATCTAAAGACGCATTCCGGTTTTGTGTAAACAATTTAGGAGGATTTGTTGTTTCATTGTATAAAGGAGGAGAAGTTTTTCCTTGATAAATAAGTGATATCTATTGAGAGATAGATATTATTTAATGTTTGCGTAATCGATGTTTGGAAACAAATTCTTACTTTTGATCGGTCATAAGAAAAACGATATAAAAAACAGACTCATTAATTTACTACATAAAATTAGCATTATGGAAAAAAGTATTAAAGGTACACGTACCGAGCAGAATTTATTGAAATCATTCGCCGGAGAATCTCAGGCAAGAAGTCGTTACACATTTTTCGCTAGCGTAGCTAAAAAAGAAGGTTACGAGCAAATCGCAGGTGTTTTCATGGAAACAGCCGAGCAAGAGAAGGAACACGCTAAACGTTTCTTTAAATTCTTGGAAGGTGGAATGGTTGAGATTACCGCTTCTTATCCTGCAGGCGTAATCGGAACAACCGCTGAGAACTTGGCCGCCGCGGCAGCTGGTGAGAATGAGGAGTGGGCTGAATTGTATCCTGAGTTCGCTAAGATCGCAGAGGAAGAAGGTTTCCCCGCTATCGCTGTAGCTTTCAAGATGATCGCTAAGGTAGAGGCAGAGCATGAGAATCGTTACCGTAAGTTATTGAATAATGTAGAAACAGGTACGGTATTTGAGAAAGCTGAGGCTATCTTGTGGCAATGTCGCAACTGTGGTTTCGTATTCGAGGGCAAGAAAGCTCCGGTTAACTGTCCGGCATGCGCTCATCCGCAAGCTTATTTCGAACCGATGAAACAGAACTATTGATAATTAAAAGTTGAGAATTGAAAATTGAGAATTACTAACTATGTTAATTCTCAATTTTCAATTCTCAATTTTCAATTATTTAACCGGCGGATAATCAATCGTATAATGTAATCCCCGGCTCTCTTTCCGTTCCATCGCTTGACGAGTGATCAAATAACCTACATTGATCATATTACGCAACTCACATAATTCACGGGATGCCTTACAACGTTTGAAAAGGCTCTCTGTCTCCTCATATAAAATATCCAGACGGTTCCACGCACGGATCAAACGTGTGTTACTACGAACGATACCTACATACGCTTCCATGATCTGGTTTACCTCTTTCATGCTTTGGGTGATCAATACACGCTCTTCATTGGTGATCGTTCCCTCATCGTTCCATTCCGGTACATCTTGGTTAAACTCATAGCGATCCATGACGCTTAATGAGTGTTTCGCCGCGGCGTCGGCATATACAACTGCCTCGATCAATGAGTTTGAAGCTAAGCGGTTACCACCGTGCAGGCCGGTACAAGAGCATTCTCCGATCGCATATAGGCGACGGATGCTGGATTGCCCGTTTAGGTCTACCTTGATACCTCCACATAAATAATGGGCCGCAGGGGCTACCGGGATGTAATCTTTCGTGATATCGATCCCTAAGCTGAGGCATTTCTTATAGATATTGGGGAAGTGTTTCTTCGTCTCTTCCGGATCTTTGTGCGTCACGTCCAAATAGACATGGTCTTCACCCCGTTGTTTCATCTCGCTATCGATCGCACGGGCTACGATATCACGGGGAGCCAAGGAAAGACGGGGATCATATTTATGCATGAACTCCTCGCCGCCAAGGTTTCTCAATACAGCTCCATATCCGCGCATCGCCTCGGTGATGAGGAAAGAGGGACGGTCGCCCGGATGATACAAGGCGGTCGGGTGGAACTGGATGAACTCCATATCTTTTACGGAGCCTTTCGCGCGGTAAACCATGGCGATACCGTCTCCGGTAGCTACCAGCGGGTTTGTCGTATTCCGGTAAACGGCCTCGCAACCGCCTGTCGCCATAACGGTTATCTTTGACAAGAAAGTATGTACCTCGCCCGTATCCTCGTTCAATACATAGGCACCGAAACATTTGATACCGGGGGTATGGCGGGTGACGATAATGCCCATATGGTGCTGGGTGATAATCTCTACCGCATAATGGTTCGTGAATACGGCGATGTTGGGATGGTTGTTTACCGTTTCTATCAAGCTCGTCTGTATCTCGGCTCCCGTATTGTCGGCATGGTGCAGGATACGAAACTCGGAGTGTCCTCCTTCTTTATGCAGATCGAATTCTCCGCTTTCTTTCTTATCGAAATTAACTCCCCATCGGATAAGCGCCTCGATCTGGGCAGGGGCCTCGCGCACGACTTTCTCCACGGCTGCCCGGTCACTGATCCAGTCGCCGGCGATCATCGTGTCTTCTATGTGCTTCTCGAAATTATCTACTTTCAAGTTGGTTACGGAAGCGATACCTCCTTGCGCGAAATATGTGTTGGCTTCTTCTTGTCCGGCTTTACAGATAAGTGCTACGCTCTTGCCTTCATTGGCTACTTTCAGAGCGAAACTCATACCGGCGATTCCTGAGCCTATCACTAAGTAATCGAATCTTTGTACCATGTTTTCTACTGTTTAGGCTCACAAAGTTAGGGATTAACTGATTAGGTTGTTCCTTTTGCGCTTGCTTTTCGTACAAAATAAATATTGACTACAGGTTTCCCGGATAGAGCCTTGCGGGTTGTGTTACTGCAACCCGGCTTGCAGTGGAGGTCTTTAGAATTGGACGGATAATCCCAGCGTGAAGGTACGGGCTACAGGATAGATGGAAGTGGTCTCGATACCGGGTTCTACGCCATTCACGTTGATATTAGCGGGATCGCCTCCGGTATATCCGGTAAGTGTAAATACATTATTTACCGAGAAATAGCAGCGTAACGATTGAATCCATTTATTGTCTGGGAGAGGAATTTTATATCCCAAGGTCAATTCTTCTAATTTCAGGAAATTACCGTTCTCAAGAAAATAATCGCAATAGATCTTGTCTCCCTTGATGGCGTCGTTACGGGTATAAGCGTCTTCTAAAAGATTGGTAACCGGTACGTTTTGTAGCCCGTAGTACATTTGTTTCAGATTCAACAGGTCGTACCCCAGCCAAGAGGTGAAAAACAATCGTAAATCAAAATTCTTCCAAGTAAACGTATGGCTGAAAGAGAGCTGCACTTTCGGTACGCCGTTGCCGATAAAATTCTTGTCTTCCTCGGTTCGTTCCGTGGTCGGGATCTTTCTCCCGTCTTTGCTCCATACCAAGATATTACCCTCGGCGTCGGTTCCGGCATAGCGCCAACCGAAAAAGGAGCCGATTGGCTTTCCCTCCTCCAAGCGGATAGCCGGGCCGGGTAATCCGGGGGTGGGAAGATCATACAGATAGGTATAGCCTAGCTTGAACTGGTTGTTGGAAAGGCTTTTCAGCGTACTGCTCAATAGGCTACCGGTGAGGCTTGCCGAATATTGAAAGTTCTTGGTACGCACGGGTAGCCAGTTCATTTCCCATTCCAATCCTTTGGAGTCGATAGTGCCTACGTTTGTCGTGATATTATCATAGATCATGGGAGGCTTGATCGCGTTGTAGACAAACAGGAGATCTTTTGTCGTACGTTTGAATAGATTCAAGGAGAGCATGAGGCGGGAGTTAAGTAAGATCGCCTCGGCGCCTATGTTGGTATGCAGACTTTTTTCCCAGCGTAAATCCGGATTAGGGTTATTGCTAGGCCCGAATACTTGTATCCATTTACCGTCTACCATGACTTTACCCGCTCCGGCGTACGTCTCTAGCGATTGGTAAGGGGAGAAATTATGGCGGCCCGATACCCCGTAACCAACTCTGAATTTAAGATCGTCCAACCATTCCGTTTGGAAGGCGGGTAACTCGCTCAAGCGTATACCACCCGAAAGGGCAGGGAAGTTGCCCCATTTATGATTCGCCCCGAATTTACTGGAACCTTCCCTGCGAAACGAAGCGGAAAGCATCAATAAGTCCCGGTAGGAATAATTAAACCGGGCAAAGACACTAATCAACTTGCTGGAATTCTTGAATGAGCTTAAGGTTGCTTTTCCATCGGTAAGGTAAGAACCGGTGCCTATGTTGTTCCATGTGAAGAAGTCGGTAGGAAAGTCGGCATTTCCGGCGTTCATTCCCGAATGATCCCAACGTTGGAATGAATAGCCTATCATCGCTTTGACCATGTGCTGGTCCCACGTATTATCGTAATGATTGGTCCAGTCTAGCGTCCGGTTTACATATTTGGAAGAGGTACGATCCGCTCGCCCTTTCCGGTTATTGTCTACGGATTCTTTGGCCCGTGAGGTCCAATAGACATTTTCCTCACTCTCTTCCCGGTTCTCGGCGAGCATAATGGTGGAGTAAAAAGGTTTGCTCCAGTTGATCCGTGCGGTTAGCGAGCCGGTCATAAACTGGTTCTCTTGTTGCCGGTTTTCCTCTTTTAGTGAGGCTACGGGATTATCCCGCTCGAAACCGGAAGGATAGAGATACTCCGTCTCCTCCTCATCGGTATAGATCGGGGCGGTAGGATTGGCTAGCATCGCCTGTTGGAAAGCTGTATGGTTACCTAGGCGCAAATGTTGTTTTTTGTAAGCGAGCGATACGGTTAGCTCCAGATAGCCGGAGAGGAGGTTTTGGCTGATATGGGTACGTAAGGCGTATTCCCGGCGGGAGGATACAATGTCTAGCCCTTGTCCGTCCCTGTAATTCATGGAGATACGGAACGCCCCGCTTTTCCATCCGTTTTGAATGGATAAATCATGATTTTGTTCCAAGGGGCAGGAGCGTATCAAAGCGGCTTGCCAATCCGTATGGTACCCTAGATCAGCGTCTCTCCCGGCTGCTACAAAGGCTTCGGGCGAAAGGACACGAGGTCTATTATATTCGTGAGCGGCCGCTAGGTAGGTTTGGTAATTGGCCTGCAACTTATCCGAGCTTTTACCGCTTTTGGTCGTTATCAAGATCACTCCGTTAGCCCCGTTCGATCCGTAAATGGCGGCGGAAGATCCGTCTTTTAATACCGATATGGAGGCGATTTCGGCTAGTGATAAACTATTCAAGGATACTCCGGGTACCCCATCTACCACGACTAGCGGCTTGTTTCCGGCCAAAATAGACCCGGCGCCCCGTATCTGTATATCCGGTATCGAGTTTATATCGGACAAGGAAGATCCCGAGATACTCATTCCGGCGATCAATCCTTTGATGCCTTGGATGGGATTGTTGACCTTCCCGGATAAGAACCGTTCCGAGGATACATAACCCACGGCTGATGTCAGTTCCTTGCGTGCCAAGGTTCCGTAGCCGATCGCTACCACCTCGTCCAAATTAAAGACGGCCGGTATCAATTGGATCTGTAAATGACGGTTATCGGGCCCCACCGTCCTTAGCTCCGGCTTATAGGCCAGATGGGAGATTTGTAGCCGGCACGAATCCTTATCCGTAAAGAAGCGGAAATACCCTTCCTCATTCGTTAGTCCTCCTTTACCGGAAAGAAGGTCGATTACCGAGACAAATTCCATGGGAGACCCTTTCTCATCCGTGATATAACCCGTAACCGGGACTGGATAGGGCTTGGGCTTCCCCGTATCGATCTTAGGCATCAACAAGATTTGTACGTCCATGATCTCATAGCGTATCCCGATCGGTCCGCATAGCCGGTCTAGTATTTTACGGATATCCGGCGAGGTTATTTTCTCATTGATTTTCTGTTTCATATCCAACTGAGTCTCGTTGTATAGGAAAAGATAAGGGGATTGTTGCTCTATTTTCCGCAATACATCCCTTAATTGAGTCCCATGTTCATTCAAGGTGATGGGAACCTCGATCTCTTGGGCCCGTGTATGCGGGACGCAAAGGAACAGAGCCGTTATTAAGAATGATATGTATATCTTGATTTGCATAGGGTGAATTAAACGGTTAATAGATATATCCTTCCGAGCGTTTCAATAAGGGATTGGCCGATATCGCCCGGGCAGGTATCGGATAGAACCGGCGATAACTATCGGAGGGTTGCTTATCCCACCAGATACCGGTCGTGAATAGGCCGAACCGGTTTAAATCGGTACGTCTTCGTTTCTCCGCTAGAAATTCACGTCCCCATTCATCCAATAATTCCTGTGCGGTAAGGACGGAGCCATCTTCCGGATAGCGTACTTGTTCCCAGTCTTCCGGCGCATAGTATCGTTTGCGTATCTGGTTCAAGATCGCCTCGGCCTTGGCTGGATTACCCAGACGAAAGGAAACTTCCGCCAGCGTATAATAAACCTCTGTCAGCCGTAACACTACCAGATTATTCGCCATCAGCCCCACGTCTCCGGATGGATAAAGCGGATATTTCACGATACGGATACCTGTATTCTCCTCGCCGGTCTTGATATTGGATGCGAGGGAGGTGAATCTTTTATCTCGTATGATCCACGGCGTATCGGAAGATAATTGTTTATCTGTGAGTGCTTTCTTTTCCGTATCGGATAGATGGTCGGAATAACGTGCTACTTGATCTATGAAAATGAGGGGGTAGTTTCCCCATTCCTCGGCGCCATACTGAAGCTGGTCGCTATTGTATATCTGTTGGGGTCCGAAGAGGAATAATCCCTCGTAAATGCCTTGTGAGAGTACCTTGAAGTTCTTCTTCCGGAGATCCGTATCAGGAAATTTGGAAAACGTGCGTCCTAACGTATAAGGGTAGGGCTTGCCGGATGGATCGTAAGAGGGACTGAGGTGACAACCATTATAGGCCGCCGGCAAATCCTTGCCACAGCCGAATCGTTCGGGCGCTTGGTAGTGCATAAAAAACAGATAGTAAAAATCATCATACCCTACTTGCCGGGACTGGGGATAAGACCGGATTAGTTCCGGACAATCTTGATTGCCTGCGTTCCATAAATCAGTCCATTCCGAGGTGAGAGAGTAAGTGCCGAACTCTCCGTTGATAATCCGTTCGCAAAGCGCTCCGGTCTGTTCCCACATCGGTATATTGATATACCAAGACGCGTTAAAATAGAGCCTCATCAATAATACGGCCGCCGCTCCTTGGGTGATACGTCCCTCGTAATTCTTAGAGGGTGCTTTGGGTAAATCGGGGATGGCGTTTAATAAGCTCTCTTCTATAAAGTGGAAATTTTCTTGTGGGGTAGCCGAACCGACCTCTTCCTCTGTCGTGAGGGAGATCGCGGGGATGCGGAACGCATCCAGAAGTAAAAGTTGGAAATAAGCCCGTAAAGCGGTAAGCTCGGCGATATGCTGCCGCTTGTCGGACTCGCAGAGTCCGAAGTTATCATATGATAACTCTTGGATATCCGCCAATGTATTATTACAATATCCGATACCTCCGTAGCAAGCGTTCCACATTTGCTCACTGTTTTTCTCGTACGTGTCCCATGTATGTTGGTGGATCATACGCCATACGCCCCCGTCTTCCCAATGCTCTCGTTTTTGGGTGATCACGAGCTGATCCGCCGATAACTCTTGCAGCCAGAAAGAGAAATTAGTCTCCGCCCATTTCGCATGCTCATAAGGACGGAGTACGGAGGCCATTAAGGATTCATAATCCGTATAATAATCCTCTTTCTCCAGCTGGTCGTATAGGTCTTCTTCCAGATCGAAGCAGGAGAAGAGCAGCGGGAGAAAAAGAAAGGTTAACAGCAGTGGCGCGTATCTCTTCATTGAATAAGAATCAAGTTCGTACCCGTGAGTTTATTGGTTTGTTGTAATACGGTTTCTAATTTTTGTGTCTTTAGAAAAGCGCCGGAGAAACGTTGATCATCGTTTTCCGGACGTGTGTACATGAGTGAGACCTTATAGGTTTGTTCGATCAAGCGTACGATTTCATCTAAGGAAGCGTTATCATAAAAGATGATCCCTTTTCTCCACGAGGTAAGCCGTTCACTATCAACTTCCGTTACCGTATAATGTTCGTCATTCACGAAATAATCGGCTTTTTGGTTCGGATGCAACTGTACCAATTCTTTCTCATGCGCATTATTCAGGCTCACCTTTCCTTCTACCAAGATCACGGAGATCTCGTTTCCTTGATCGGAGGTCTGTACGCTGAAAGAGGTTCCCAGTACCTTGACCGATAAGCCGGAAGCATCAACTATAAAAGGCTGCTCGCTATTGGGAGTAACCTCAAAGAAGGCTTCTCCTCTGATTTTCACTTCTCGTACGGAAGAGGCGAATACCTCCGGATAGCTTAGCTCGGAATTCTCTCTCAAATAAACGGAACTACCATCGGGTAAAAGGATCGAACGATCCTCTTGCTCAGCTATAATCGTTTGCCATTCGGCATTTCCTGTTCCCGCTTTTCCGCCTTGATTCAAGAAATAGACGGTAACTCCGGATACAAGCAATAGTAAGACCACCGCTGCTATCGAGAACCATATTCTTCGGGAAGAAGTTGAGACCAAGGAAATAACCGGTGCCTCTTCGGTTTGCGATTGAGATTCCGAGGGCGTGATGATCGAAGCGATCCGATTCCATTTCCGGTCCGTTTCCGGATCGGCTTCAGTCTCTTCCAAAGGATTCCATTCGGCGGTTCGCTTCCGGAAAGCGGCCTCCCATTCCTTTGAGGCATGGATGGCTTGAAGCAACTCCGCTTCTTCCTCCGGGGTCGCCTTGCCTTTCAGATACCGTGTAATTATATGTTCGAATCGTTTATTCTCCATTTTCCTGTTTTACTAAATCTGTATTACCATTTCCAAAGACTAAGGAGCGTTCCCAGTAATAAGGCATAACGCCTTAATCCATCCCGGAATCGTTTCAAGGCACGGGTAATGTGTTTCTCCACCACTTTCTCCGTAATAGCCATATGTTCCGCTATCTCCCGGTTTTTCAAGCCGTTCAGACGGCTGAGAACGAACGCTTCCTTGCATTTGGGCGGTAGCTCCTCCATAATCTGATCGATCGAGTCGGACAGTTCCTTTTGGATCAGCAAGGAGGAAGGGTCGGGTACGAAGTCCGCCGCGTATAATCGCTCGGCAGTCTCGGTATCCGGTATCCGTTGCTGTACCGAATCGGCTATCTGACGGTGTTTTAAATAGTTTAGACAACTATTCCTTACCATCATGAAAAGAAAAGAGGCCAGCGAGATGTTATCCAGCAACTCCCTTCTTTCCCATAATTTCAAGAATACATCCTGTACGATATCCTCCGCCTCGTTTGTATCGTTGGTGTATTTCTGGGCAAATGCCTCTAAACGGGGAGAGAACTTGCGAAAAGCGTATTCGAACGCCTTTGCGTTGCCCCCTCTGATCTTATCGAAAAGAAGACGATCATCTGTTAGATACAATTGCTCACACATACCACTTTAGATAAAAGATTGAGGCAAATGTAACAAAAGTATTCTATTTTATGATCAAATCAATTTATTATATAACAACTAGGCCCGCTTTTACCCGCCCTTTATTCCTGTAAGATTATTTTATGTCCGAGAAGGGGGGGGATTCCCCCTCTTGGTTGTTTTATCAAGCAAACGAAATAAATAAAATTAATTTAGTAATCTTAAATTGTAAAGCATGAAAAAGCATTTCTTCTCTTTGCGGGAAAGAGGTTTGTTCCTACTTCTTTTGGGACTTTTTCTTTCCTTTAGCAGTTATGCTCAAGACATTACCGTAAAAGGTGTAGTGAAAGACTCTAAATTCGGCGATCCGATTATTGGAGCTAGTGTCCTTGTGAAAGGAACAACGAATGGTACGATTTCCGATATGGACGGAAATTTCACGTTGGCAGCTCCGAAAGACGGGACTCTGACCATCTCTTATATCGGTTATAAATCACAAGAGATCCCGGTAAATGGACAGCAGAACCTGAATATCATTCTGGACGAGGATGTAGAGGCGTTGGACGAGGTGGTAGTAGTAGGTTACGCTACCGGTAGCAAGCGTACGATCTCCGGTGCGGTAGAGCGTATCAAGAAAGAGGATATGAACCAAGGTGTGGTGAATACGCCGTTGGAATCCTTGAAAGGTAAGGTTGCCGGTGTGGTAATCTCCAAGACGGGTGGCGACCCTGCCTCTAAGCCTTCTATCCGTGTACGTGGTACGACCTCTTTGTCCGGTGGTAATGATCCCTTGGTGATTATCGATGGCGTATTCGGTGATTTGAGCATGTTGGACGCGATCGCTCCCGCCGATATCGAGACGTTCACGATCTTGAAGGACGCTTCCGAGACCGCTCAGTACGGCTCACGTGGTGCCGCTGGTGTAATCGTAGTGACTACGGTGAAAGGTAAGAACGGTATGAAGACGTTGAGTTATAACGGCAACTTCGGTATCAGTAACGTTTATAAGAACTTGAAGATGTTATCCGCCGATGAGTTCCGCTCTACGGCGAAGGCGTTAGGCATGACTCCGCTGGATATGGGAGGTAATACGAATTTCTTCGACGAGATCGAGCAATTGGGTTATACGCAGAACCATAACATCTCTTTCGGCGCGGGTAACGACGATTCGAATTATCGTGCTTCTGTAGGCGTGATCGATCAACAGGGTATTATCAAGAATAGCGGTATGAAGAATTATACGGCTAAACTGGACGCTTCACAGAATATGTTCAACAATAAGTTGAAAATCGAGTTCGGTATGTTCGGTTCCTTGAAACAAGTGGATTATACGAACGATTATGAGAAGACTTTCTATTCGGCCGCCACTTACAACCCGACCTTCCCTACGCATAAGAATGAGGATGGCAAATGGGATGAGGATCCCTACGCGAACGAGATTCAGAACCCGCTGGGACGCCTTGAGATACAGGATCGTGAGAAGAACGCTTACGTGAACGTACACGGTAAATTGACTTGGACGATTCTGGACGGGTTGAAACTGAGCGCATTCGGCTCTTATACGTATAACGTGAAGGAGAACATGAAGTATATCCCGAAAGATTTGAAGGCGATTACGCAAACTTCCGACGCTCATGGTTACCGTGCGGATAATAAGCAGAATATCTTGATGGGTAATATCCAGTTATCCTATAATAAGGATTTGAATGAGAAACATCATATCGACGCTTTGGCCTTGGTAGAGGGACAAAAATATCATTATACGGGATTTAGCGCCGGTGCCCGTGGCTTTGAGACGGATTACTTCGGTTATAACAACCTGAAAGCGGGTGGTACGGTGAAATACGGAGACGTGACTTCTTTCCAAAACGAGAATCGTCTGGCCTCATTCATGGGTCGTTTCAATTATATGTATGACAACCGTTTTATCGCCACCGTGAACTTACGTGCGGACGGTTCCTCTAAATTGGGTATGAATAATAAATGGGGCTTCTTCCCTTCCGCTTCCGCCGCTTGGGTGTTGAATGAGGAGGCTTTCTTGAAAGACGTGGATTGGCTGAGCCAGTTGAAACTACGTGCGGGTTATGGTCTGACCGGTAACCAAGATGCTATCGAGGCTTATAACTCGTTGGCTTTGATGAGCCCGAACGGTGTGACTTCCGTCAATGGAAATTCTACCGCTACCTATGGCTTTACACGTAACTCGAACCCGGACTTGCGTTGGGAGGTGAAAAAGACATTCGATGTGGGTGTGGACGCTGGTATCCTCGATGGCCGCTTTACGTTGACTGCCGATTGGTATACTTCCAAGACTACGGATCTGTTGTATAAATACGCGGTTCCGGTTCCTCCGTTCGTATATCCGGAATTATTGGCGAACTTGGGAGAGATGACCAACTCCGGCGTGGAATTGGCTGTAAGCGGTGGTATCGTGAAGACAAAGGATTTCGATTTCAACATGGGCGTGAATTTCTCTTACCAGAAGAATAAATTGAACTCCTTGAGCGGTTCTTATATGGGACAAGAGTTGCAGGCGAAACAATATATGGATCTGTCCAGTATGAGTGGTGCCGGTTTCGTAGGAAACAACCGTGTGGTTTATCAGATGGTAGGCCAGCCTGTCGGAGTGTTCTACATTCCTCGTTGCTTGGGCTTGACTCCGGCTTTGGATGAGAATGGAAACGCTATCGAAGGCCGCTATATCTACAACTTGGATCAGACGATCGATGGAAAAGAGGGTTTGGATACCAATGATGGTGGCGACCGTTATATCGCCGGCCAAGCCATGCCGAAATATTATCTGGGAATGAACTTCAGCTTCCGCTACAAACGCTTTGACTTGATGACGCAGATGAACGGCGCTTTCGGTCATAAGATCTTCAACGGTACATCGCTAGCTTATATGAACTTGAGCCAGTTCCCTACATACAACGCATTGGCTAAGGCTCCGGAAAGCAAGATCTACGATCAGTCGATCTCTGATTATTGGTTGGAAAAGGGTAATTATTTGAATATCGATTATATTACGTTGGGTTACAACATCGATTGCAAGAAGATCGAGAAATACGTGAAGAATATCCGTGTGACATTCTCGGTGAACAACGTAGCTACGATCACGGGTTACTCCGGTTTGTCTCCGATGATTAACAGTACGACGGTCGATAAAGATAATAATGACCTAGGTATGGATAACAAACGTTTCTATCCGTTATCCCGTACGTATTCATTAGGTTTGAGTGTTAACTTCTAAATCCATTTAAAGAGTCATGAAAAAGAAATTTATATATAGCTTTATGATAGCCGCTGCCGCCGCGGCATTTTCTTCCTGTTCTAATTTTTTGGAAGAGCGTCCTACAGACGCGTTTGATGAGGAGACCGCGTTCCAAAGCCCTACGTTGGTCTATGTAAACACGGTTGCGAGCTTGTACAATAATATGTTTAAGATCATGGGTAACGACCGTCATGTATATGACTTGAATACCTTCTCCAGCGATGAGGCTATGCTTCCTTGCCGTATTGGCGACTGGGAAGATGGCGGTTTATGGCAGAATATTTTCTTACACCGTTGGGGCACGATGAATGATTTGACCAAGAACTCTTGGGATTTCTTGTATGAGCAGATCGGAAAATGCAACCAGAGTGTTGATAAGTTGCAAGCCTTTGCCGAGGAACAACCGGACGTGGAATATTTCAAGGTTTATCTGGAAGAGGTCCGTGCGGTCCGTGCGTTTTTCTATTATGAGTTGTTGGATTTGTTCGCTCGTGTTCCGTTGGTAACTTCCTCTACGACACCGATGTCTGAGGTAAAGCAATCTGAGCGTAGCGTTGTATTTAACTTTGTCCGTTCGGAGTTGGAGGAGGCGTTGCCTTATCTTTCAGATAACCGCAGTAACCAAAAAGGTGAGTATTACGGACGTATTACCAAGCCGGTGGCTTATATGATCTTGGCTAAGTTGGCGTTGAACGCGGAGGTTTATGCGGACGACAATTGGACGGACGGCAATCGTCCGGCTGGAAAGAACATCAAGTTTACCGTTGACGGTAAAGAGATGAACGCTTGGGAAGCTACGATCGCTTATGTGGATAAGCTGGAGGCTTTGGGCTATAAATTGCAGGGAAACTTCTCGGAGAATTTTGCCGTAGCGAACGAGACCTCGGTTGAGAATATTTTCACGGTTCCTATGGACCCGGTCGCTTATCCGGACGCTAAGGACTACAATTTGGTACGTACCCGCCATTATGATCATGCAACCGCTTACGGCCAATCCGGATGGAATGGCTCTTGCGCTACGGTGAAGGCGATGAACGTGTTTAAGTTCGGTACGGCGGATGAGGATCCTCGTTGTAAGCTTACTTATTTTACGGGCGAGGTGACCGGCCCGGACGGAAAGACGATCTATACGGAATGGGACGGACAGAAAGTGCCTTTGAAATATGAGCCGAACGCCCCGAAGGTATATATGGATGCCTCCGATGGTTTGTTGGTGAAGACCGCCGGAGCTCGTATGGCTAAATATGAGTTCGACCAGAATGCTCAGGATGGTGGAAACTTGCATGGAAATGACTGCGTGATCTTCCGTTTCGCCGACGCGTTGCTGATGAAGGCGGAAGCCAAGATTCGTCTGGGACAGAATGGAGACGATGAGGTGAACCAAGTTCGTAACCGTGTAGGCGCCAAACCGCTACAAAACGTAACGCTGGATACGCTATTAGACGAGCGTATGCTTGAATTAGCGTGGGAAGGCGTACGCCGGCAGGATTTGATCCGTTTCGGTAAGTTTACCGAGGCTACGGTAGACCGCTATGTAGGCGTGAAACATTCCGCCAGCTCACTGGATTATCAAGAGGATAAGACGGGATATACAACGGTATTCTCCATCTATGCCGATATCCTTAGCCTGAATCCTAACTTGACACAGAATCCGGGATATTGATACGATTCATTTTAGTCATAAATGCTTTATTAAGGGGGCTGTCCGTTATTGGGCAGCCCTTTCTTCTTTTTGCTTGATTTTCCCTAGTATCTTCGGGAATTTCCATATAAATAACAACGTACAGCAAATAGCGGCCGTGGCATCCGATACGGCTTCTGCCGCGTATACGCCGGTTACCCCCATAAAATTAGGTAATAGTAATGCCAAAGGAATCAAGAGGATTATTTTACGAAGCAAGGCGATAAAGATAGATATCTTAGCTTGTCCCAACGCTACGAACATATTCTGGCAAGCTCGTTGTAAGCCAAAAATCGTCATACCCGCCAAGAAGATGGGCATGACCCAACGGACGGTATCGATCAACTCCTTGTCGCTTGTAAAAGCGGAGGCTACGGTTGAGGGGAATAAGATCATGAATAGCATGAGTATCAAGTTGAAAGAGAACATAACGATTAGCACGATACGAAAACAATCTTTCACCCGCTGTTTGTCTCCATGTCCGTAATTATAGCTTATGATCGGTACGAATCCTTGGGCGAAACCGGTCAGCGGTACGCTGGCGAATTGCATGGCACTCTGTAAGATAGCCAATGCGCTCACATAGATATCGCCAAAATTTTTCAAACTACTATTCAAGACGAAACCCACCAGACTCTCCGTGCTGGCCATGATGAACGGAGAAATTCCCAAAGCGAACATCGAGAGTACGATTCTTCGGTCCAGTCTCATATACCGCCTTTCCAAAGGCAAGGAGGCACGTCTTGAGAAAAGGAAGCTCAATACCCATATGGCACTGCAAGCTTGCGATAGGATCGTGGCGAGCGCGGCGCCTTTTACCCCCATATCCAACCAGAAAATGAAGATAGGGTCTAATACGATATTCAATAAAGCCCCGATCAAAACCGAGCACATAGCGATAGACGGACGCCCTTGTGCGTTGATAAAGGCATTCAAGCCCGTGGATATCTCGACAAACAGAGTGCCCAGTAAATAAATAGAGAGATAATCCACCGCATATCCTAACGTATATTTTGATGCTCCTGTAAAAAGCAGGATCGGTTCCATGAAGGTATAGGTGATGAGGGAAGTGAATATAGTAAATAGGATAAGCAATATAAATCCATTTCCCACTATTTTTCCGGCCCGTTCCCGGTCGCCCTGCCCGAGAGCGATAGCCGCTAACGGCGAACCTCCCGCTCCCACGATAGCGGAGAAAGAAGAGATCAAGATCACGATGGAGGTGGTCACCCCTATACCAGCCAAAGCGTTTGTCCCGATCTCGGGAATATGCCCGATATAGATACGATCTACGATATTGTAAAGTAGGTTGACAAATTGGGCCGCTACCGCCGGAAGCGCCATTTTGAAAACCAGCGGTAGCATACGTTCCGTACCTAGCCTAGCCTCGTATTTGTTCTTCATATTCAATCGGGATTTCAATTAAAATGGCTGCAAAGTTACAAGAACTTGTTGGATTATATAATCGAGTTCCATAAATTACCAGTTAATAAAAAACACTTAATATCTACCACATCTACAATTCCTTCTTATATGCCTTATAAATAAACATCTTATATAGTGGTTGTAGATAGAAAATATCTACAATTATCATTCTTTATCTACCATGTTTTGATAGAAAACGCAAGAAACCAAATTATCGTTTAGGTTCGTGTGTCGTAGTGCCTATATATGTAAAAGTAGTTTCTATTAGGGAAAACAAAAGTTTCGTGCTGAAGAAACTTTAGTTTCTATATAGGGAAACAAAAGTTTTCTGCTTGATAAACTTTTGTTTTTTACCATAAAAACTGCAAATGCTTATATGCTAATATTTTAAATACATAATACAACTAGTAGATACGTAGTGTGCCGCGTCTCCTTGCTGGCTGATCGTATCTCAAAATCACTATTGAAAAACAAATATTTTAGTGGTATTTATAAAATAAATTTTATAACTTGCGTTTAAGTTGTAAACTGTAATCTAAATGAAGAGAACACTAGGACTGACTTTGCTACTTTTCGCTACCCTTTTTTCTTGTATGCGCCAAGAAAAACCATTACCTGCGGAATTATCTCGTGCGGAATCTGTGATGTGGGAGCATCCGGATAGCGCATTATCTATATTACGTTCTATGCCTCAATCATCACTCTCTAGCGGAAAGAACTATGCTACTTGGGCGCTATTGTTGGCACAAGCCCGGGATAAGGTATATGGTAAACGCCTTCCGGATTCGTTGAATATCCCTTCCTCGGATAAGTTGGTTCAAGATGCGATGGATTATTTCGAGAAAGAGGATGACTTGAAAAGGATGGCGCAAGCGTATTATTATAAGGGACAATTATTGGAGGATCAGAAAAAGTTAACGGAAGCGATACCTCTCTTTTTAAAGTCTAAAGATATAATGACAAGGTTGGATGAGCCGCTTTTTACTTATCTGATCTGCCAATCATTAGGAAATACGTATCGTTATCAAGATCTTTATGAAGAATCGTTGGTACAATTAAAGGATGCTTATCAATACGCATTACGATCAGGAAATGGAGAACGGATATCTTATGCTCTATCGGAGCTGGGAAGAACTTATGTGCATATAAATGAGATGGATAGTGCCTTATTCTATTTTGGTAAATCATTGGAAAATGCTAAAAGATTAGGAAATTTAGAACTTGAAGCTATGGCTATGGGAGAGCTAGGCGTTGTTTATAATGAGTTAAGTCAAGGAGAAAAAGCTTTACATTACACTAGAAAAGAGCTTGACTTATGTTTACAAGTATCTTCCTTACATAAGCTTCCTCAAATATATTACAAGATAGGTAGTGCTTTTTGGAGTTTGGGGCAACTAGACTCAGCAAAGGTCTACTTTCAGAAATCTTTAGAAACGGACAATTTGTATACGCTAAGTGAAGCCTATGAAGTGTTATATTATATATGTGTAGAACAAAAACTTTACAAGGAGGCCATAGAATATAATAACCAATATCTTATTTACTCAGATTCGCTACAGGTAATAAATCATGCTGGAGAATTGGCTGAAATTCAGGCTCGGTATGATCATGAGAGATTGTTGAACATAAATAACCAGCTAAAACTAGAAAAAACGAATCAAGAGATAATCGGCTTGTTTGTCACTGCGGTTCTGTTGATTCTTATAATAGTCTATCAATATCGTGTATTGCGGAAGGAAAAATCTTTAGCGCATGCTAGAGAGCAAATACGAATTTACAAGGAATCGATAAGAGAGAATGAGAATCGTATAAAAGAAAATGAGCAATTGATCGCCACGTTAAATAATAAACAGCAGGAAATCGACGAGATTGTTTCAGAGAATAAAAGTTTATTGGATCAAAATGCGGAGTCCCATAAAGAGATAGAGAAATATGAAGAGCTACTGAAATCCTCATATAAGAAACTAGATGAGCAATTACCTTATTTCGATAAATTGAAAGACCTAAAAGAGCATCCTAAATATCTGAAGGATGCAGATTGGTCATTAATCATAAACTGGACAAACTTGCAATACCATCAGTTCTATACACGGTTAGAGAAAGATTTCCCTGATTTCTCCGAATTAGATAAGCGATATTGCTGCTTAATCAAGATGGGGTTCAGTTCTTCCCAAATAGCTGTTTTTGCGAACTCTCTCCCCGAGTCTGTATCCAAACAGAAACAGCGTATCAAACAGCGTATCAAAAAAAGCAAACAAATACCTTCCGACGTAAGTTTCTTACTAGATCAATATCTCAAAGAGTACTAAAAACAGGGGATGTCCATATGCGTGTTTTTAATTTATTGATTATCAGTGTTATCTGGTCTTGATTTGTCCATGTGTGTTCCTTGACTATGTATGAAAATGAGTCTACATTTGTGCTAGACTTTTATACAAAAGATATGCGTTTATACTCCATTATTATTCCTGTTTATAACAGGCCGGATGAGCTTGATGATCTGTTATCAAGCCTTTGCAAGCAAACCTATGTCCATTTTGAGGTTATCGTGGT